>VGRQ01000448.1 GCA_016875315.1 Deltaproteobacteria bacterium
CGCGCCGCCGTGGCCAGCGGCATCGCCGCCAGCGCCGACAGCGGCAGCGAGCGCACGGCCGCCCGCACCCGGTTGCGCTCGATGAGGCGGAGCTTCTCGGGCGACACGCGCCCCCAGGTGGCGCCCAGGTGGTGCTCCACCAGCGCCGCGGGCACCGGGCGCACCTCCACGCCGCGCCGCAGGAGCCGGAGCGAGAGGTCCACGTCCTCGCCGAAGCTGCCGTAGCGCTCGTCGAAGCCGCCGAGGGCGTTCCACGTGGAACGGGCGATGAGCACCGCCGCGCCGGAGAAGCCGCCGGGCTCGCCGGGGAGAGCGGTGGCGTCGGGACCGTTGCGACCGCGGGCCCACACGGCGCCGTCGAGGAAGAAGCCGTGGCCGATGTTGTCGAGGCGACCGCTACCGTCGGCGAGCCTGATGCGCGGCTGGTACACACCGGGCCCGTCCCAGGCCGCCGCCAGGGCCTCGATACAGCCGGGGTCGAGCCGGGTGTCATCGTTCAACAACAGTATTTCACCCGAGGTTTCCCGGGCCCCGGCGTTAGCAGCACGCGCGTAGCCCACGTTGGTGTGCAACTGCAGCGCCGGCGCCCCCGTCACCGGCAGGCGCCGGTTGCTCACCACCACGAGCGTCTCGTCGGCACGCCGCCGTTGTCGCGACAGGGAGGCGAGGCACTCGTCGAGGAGGCGCCCACCCGCGTGCGTGACGATGACCGCGGCGACCCGCGGACCTACTGGCACAGCTCCGCGACCTTCTTGCTCGCGTCGAGCGCGCCGTTGCGAGCCACCTCCACCGGGCCGGGAACCGGCGGGTCGCCCCCCTCGTACAGCGCACGATTCTCGGCCGCCGCCGCCTTGAGCTTGGCGGCCGCCTCGCTGGCGCGCCCCCCCGCGGCGATCGCCTGCATGGCCGCGGCGCGGGCAACTTGCGCCGACGTCGGGAGGTCCAGGTAGTCGATGTCGCGCGCGCGGGTGACCGCGATCTGCGAGGCGCGCTCGGTGTCGAAGGCGAGGCGGTCGGCGCCCTCGATCACCCTCGAGAACTGGTCGCGGCGCTCCTTGAGCACCTCCCGGCGAGACTCGACCGCCTCGCGACCCGCCTGCTGGGCAGGTTCCTCGGGGTTGGGCTCGGGCAGCTCGCCCGCGCTCGCCATCGACAGGGGCATGGCGGGCCAGCTTTCACTGTCGGCGGGGAGTATGGCGAGCTGGTAGTGGGCCGCCGACATCACCAGCGCCACCGCCGCCTGCGCGTAGGCCTCGCGCCAGGCCCGGAGCCGTTCCACCTCGCGCGTGGCGCGCTCGGCCAGCCGGTCGGCGTCGGCGGCCACCGTCTCGGTGCGCAGCGTGTAGTCGGCCCAGCGCGCCTGCTCCTCGGCCTCCTTGGCATCGGCGCCGAGCCGACTCGCGCGAGAGTAGGCCTCCTGCGCCATCTCCGCCATGTTGTAGGGCTGCGTGGGTGGCGCGCCCTCGACCGCGCTGCTCAGCGCCGAGTCGATCCCCTTGGCGGCCTCCGCCCCCGCGTCGGAGGCCTTGGCCGCCTCCTCGGTGGCGCCGACGAGGGCCGCGTCGAGGGCCGCCCAGGCAGCCGTCTCGGCCTCGCGGGAGGCCTCGCAGGCCTTACGCGCTTCCCACCAGCCGCAACCACCCAGGAGGACGAGGAGGATCGACATCCAGCGGATGCTACCTCAACTACGGCGGCGCTTCGTCGCGGTCGTGTACCCACACCGCGCCGGCACGACCGTCGAGGGTCACCTCCATGCCATCACGAAGAATCTTGGTGGCACCCCGCACGTTCGCGACCGCCGGGAGCCGGTATTCTCGCGCGACGACCGCGCCGTGCGAGAGCATGCTGCCGAGTTCCACGACGAGGCCCGCGGCGCGCGCGAACAGCGGTGTCCACTGGGGGTCGGTCGACGGCGCCACCAGGATCTCGCCGGCCACGAGGCGGTGTCCCTCCGCGGGGTCGCGCAGCACTCGCACGCGGCCGCGCGACACGCCGGGCGACACGCCCAGCCCGTCGAGACGTGCCCCCGCGCGCGGCACCGGGACGGACTCGTCACCCCGCAGGAAATCGGCGGGGCTCGGGTCGGGCGGGTCGGCCTCGCGGGCCCGCGCCGTGGCGCGAAGCTCGTCGCGAGGCAGCCCAAGTTCGCCCCGCTCGAGAAAGCGGATGCGCGCTGGGTCGCCGGGGAAGATGGCCTCGCCCAGCAGCAACAGCCGACGCTTCAGCGACCACAGGATGCGGTCCAGCTCGTAGCGTTGCTCCTCGCGCAGCGCGATGTAAGCGCGGGCCAGCCCCACGGCGGCGCGAAGCCCGGGCCCCAGCGAGTGCATGCGCGCCTCGGCGGCGCGATCGTCGGCCTCGGCGAGGGGTCGCGCGCGCGCCAGCTCGGCGAGGTGCAGCACCGTGCCGGGATTCTCTACCCAGCGCGCCGAGAACAGCTCCCAGCTCGCATCAGAGCGGTGCCCATGTCGCGACAAGAATGGTTCGAGAGTCCCGGGCGTGAGCGTGGCCAGCTCGGCGTTGATCCGCGAGGTGACGCTGCGCCCGGGGGGCGCGAGGAGCAAGTTGCGGTCGGCCTCGTCGAGGTGTCCCTCGGTCCACTGCCACCACAGGTTGGCAAACAGCAACGACGTGATGTGCACCTTCACGTAGTCGCGGAGGATCGGGTCGGCGGTGGCGATGGCCTCGGTTGGCGATGCCGCGTCGAGGCCCGCCAGTCGCGACGGCAGTCCCCCGGCGAAGTCGCGCCAGGCGAGGTGGTTGGTGAAGGGGTTCCAGCGGAAGCGCTGCCAGCGCTTCTCGCGGAATGTCGTGGCGAGGATCGAGCGGTACACCCGCAGGTCGGCCGGCGCAGCGGCGCGCTTGACCCAGGCCTCCACCTCGTCGGGCGGGAAGAACTCCAGCATGAAGCGCGGCGGCGGGAAACCGGGCCACTTGAAGGCCAGGTGACGGAACACGGTGGCGTTGAGGTAGGGGTGGCCGCGCACCACGCGCAGAGGTGGATCGCCGCCGAGGAAACGTGCGCTCGTCTCGGGGTAGTCGATGAAGTGGCGCAGCACCGGCTCGAGCACGCTCCAGCCGAGGGGCGTCGTGCCGCGCGGAAAGCGCTCGCCGATGAAGCGCCGGGTCCACAGGGTGGCGCCGCCGCGAGGCAGGCGCGCGGCGGTGGTGATCGGTCGCGACTGGAGCACCACGAAGCGCCCGCCGCGGTCGAAGGCCCACTCCACGTCTTGCGGGCCGCCGAGCAGGCTCTCGGCACGCAGGCCGAGCCGCGCGAGGGCGAGCAGGTCGGGCTCGGCGAGCTTGCGCGCGTGGGGTGCCTCCACCGGGCGGCGGACCAGTCCCCCGGCGCCGACGCCGGTCTCTTCCCCCTGGGTGGCGATGTCCTCGTGTAGCCGTTCCAGGCGCACGCGCGCGAGCACGCGCTGCACCGGGCGCGGGGTCTGCCGGGGGCGTCGCAAGCGGTAGCGATCAGGCACGATCGTCCCGCTGACCAGCCCCTCGCCGAGGCCCCAGGCCGCCTCCACCACCATCTCGCGCCAGGAGCCCGACACCGGGTCGATGGTGAACATCACGCCGGCGCACCGGGCGTCGACCATGCGCTGCACCAGGACCGCCATCGAGGCGATCCGAGCGGCGCCGCGGTAGGCCTGCGCGCCCACCGCGCTGGCCCACACGGCCCGCACGGCGTCGGCGAGCCCGCACGGCAAGACGCCGAGCACGCTCGTGTACTGACCGGCGAAGCTATGTTCCTTGCCGTCTTCGCCCAGCGCGCTCGAGCGCACCGCCATCACGGGGGCGGGCGCGACCAGCGGAAAGGGAATCGTCGCAACCGCGAGACGTGCGGCGAGGTCGACATCATCGGGACGCAGCTTGTTCGCGGCAAGCACCGTGTCGAGCGCGTCGACCGGCAGCACCCAGGACTCGGGGACAGGCAGGCCCTTGTCGAGCAGTCGTCGCAAGGCGGCTGCCTTGCCGCCGATCCGGTCGACGGGGGCGGTGGCGAGGGGGAGGAGCACCTAGAAGTCGTCGCCCTTGCCCTTCCCCTCTCCCGACGGGGGCGGCGCCTGCTTCTTGAGGATGATCCTGAGGCCATCCACGGGACTGTCCCCCACCGTCAACGGGTAACGCTCGGCGCGCCCCTGGGGATCCTGCGGGCCGGGCTTGCCGTCGCCGTCCTCGTCGATGGCGGCCTCGACGAACAGTCTTCCCGCGCCTTGCGGCACGGCGAGCACGAAGTCGCCAGGACGGGGCAGGCGCACGCTCGCCACGATGCCCGGCTGGGAGCCGTGCCGCGAGTGGTCGCCGTCGAAGGCATCGATACGCACCTCGCCGCGACTGTAGGCGTCGAAGCTTACCTTCCCGCGCACCTCCACCGTCGGGCCTGAGATCGCCGTGGGGGTGCCGGGGGTGCCGGGCTTGGGTTGCTCGGGGATCCCGGGCGCGGGCTGGCCGGGCTGGCCGGGCTGCACCGCCACCTGCCCGGGCGGCGGCTCGTTGGGGTTGCCGGGCTTTGGCGGCTCCGGGATT
>VGRQ01000449.1 GCA_016875315.1 Deltaproteobacteria bacterium
CACCGAGCCCTCGCATCTCGCGATGTTCACCGGACTTGCCCCCTACAAGAGCGGCATCGTGAGCAACGGCACCGACCTCGGCGAGCGCGAGGCGCTGGTGTGGCGCGCCCTCGGCGAGCGGGGCTACCTCACCGGTGGCTTCGTGGCGGGCTTTCCCCTGCACAGCAAGTATGGCTGGGCCCAGGGCATGGACGCCTGGGACGATGACTTCGGCGCCTGGCCCGGCGCGGAGTCGTTGTCGATCGTGAAGCTTTACAACCAGTTCTTCGTGAAGGAACACGCGCTCCGGGAGCGCCCCGCTCACCGGGTGATCGACCGCGCCGCCCGGTGGTTGCGTACACATCGCGAGGAGACTTTCTTCGCGTTCGTCCACTTCTACGACGCGCACGGGCCCTACGAGGCGCCGGTTCGTCCCGGGGCGGTGGTAGCGGATCCGCCCACCAGCGGCGCGATTCTCTCCCTCCCGGCCTACTGGCCGGCCCGGCACCGCGCGATCACCAGCGTCGACTACCTCAAGCGCGCCTACGACGACGAGGTGGCCTACGTCGACGGTGCCGTGGGCACCCTGCTCGACGCGCTGGGCGACCGGCTCGACAACACCATCGTCGTCGTCACCGCCGACCACGGCGAGAGCCTCGACGAGCACGGCTACCTCTTCGATCACGGCGACGATCTCTACGACCCCTCGCTGCGCGTGCCGCTGGTGGTGCGCTACCCGGCCGCCGTTGTCGCCGGCCTGGTCCAGGACTGCCAGGTGTCGGGTGTCGACCTCGCCCCGACCATCCTCGACCTCGTGGCCATCGACGACGGGCACGCGCGTGATGGCGTGTCGCGAGTGCCGGAGCTTCGTGGGGAGCCCTGTCGCGACACGCCCGTGGTGGCTTCCACGACGGCGGGCCGCTTCGTGGCCAACCCGCCCGTCGACCACGCCCTGCGCGGCGCGGGCACCAAGCTGATCGCCAAGGAATCGGGCGCGGTGGAGTATTACGAGCTCGCGACGGACCCCGGCGAATTGCGGAACCTCGCGCCGGGCGAGGCGTCGAAGGCGCGCGAGGAGCTTCTCCGCTTGTTGCTGCGCGACAGGGCCACCACCGTCGGCCCCGAGATGGACGACGCCACGCGGCAGGCGCTGGAGGCGCTCGGCTACGTGGAGGGCGGGTGAGCCAGGACCAGCCCCCCTACGCCGACAGCCCCGACGAGAGCTTCGACGACATCGCGCCGGTGCCCGACAGTCGCGCGTGGCTGCGCATCGCCGGTCACGTGGCCGCCGCCGGGGCGCTGATCGGCGCGGTGGAGGGGGTGGCGCTCGCGCTCCGGGTGAAGCTCGTCCTCTCGCCCTGGGAGCGCGCCGAGCTGGCGGTGGGCGCGGTGCTGGCCGACGCCGCCGTGGCCTTTGCCTTCGGCGTGGCGGGCGGCCTCCTGGGCCCTCTGCTGGCGCGACAGTCACGCCGCTGGGCGCGCTACCGCGCGGGCTTCGCCCTCGGGGTGGCCGGTTTCGCGGCGTTCTTTTTCTTCCCGATGGGCGTGGAGCTGTTTCACCGGGGCGATCTCAAGGGCGCCCTCGGCATGTTCGCGCTGGTGCTCTCGCTCTTCGCCTTCGGCTGGTACAACGCCGGGTACTGGTATCGCCGCGAGATGATCGGCATGGTCCCCCGGGTGGGTTTCCGCCTGCCCGCGTTCGCCCTCTCGGTGCTGGCGGCCGCCTCGGCCTCGATGGTGCAGCCGACCCCGCCGCAGATCGACCCGGCGCCGCCGGGCGCGCCGAACCTCGTGCTGGTCACCATCGACACCCTGCGTCGCGACCACGTGGGCACCTTCGGGGGCCGCTTCGCCACGCCGGTGATGGATGGCCTCGCCGCCGAGGGCGCGGCCTTCGACAACGCCATCACCCCGCTCCCGGAAACCGCGCCCGCCCACGCCTCGATGCTCACCGGGCTGCACCCCGCCGAGCACGGCCTCGAGCAGAACGGCATGTCCCTGCCGCGCAGCGCGCTCACCGTGGCCGAGCAGCTCCAGTTCCTCGGCTGGCGCGCGGGCGCCTTCGTGTCGGCCTTCGCCGTCGACTCCGCCACCGGGCTCGACCAGGGCTTCGAGGTTTACGACGACGACTTCCTGCCGGCCTTCCGCGGCCTGTCGGAGTTCCGGGCCGGCTACGCGGCGCTCCGCCTGCTCATGCGCTTCGGCAACCCGGCGGACTTCCCGTTCCTGCTGGAGCGCGAGGGCCCCCGCACCTACGAGCGCGCCTTGCGATGGACGGCGACGGTACCCGCCACCGAGCCGGTCTTCTTGTGGACCCACGTGTTCGAGCCTCACTCCCCCTACGAGGGCCCGCTCGACCACGCCGCCATCCTCAAGCAGGAGCCCGGCTACGACTACGACGAGGCCGAGATCGTGGGCCTGCGCCAGCAGTACGGGGCCGAGGTGGAGCGGGCCGACCAGCAGCTCGGCGCCTACCTCGATGGCCTTCGTGCCCTGGGGCGCCTCGACAACGCGCTGGTGATCGTGCTCGCCGACCACGGCGAGTCGCTCGGCGAGCACGACATCATGTTCACCCACCACGGCCTCTACGACGAGGTGCTGCGCGTGCCGATGCTGGCCTGGGCCTCGCCGCCCTTGGCGTGGGCGGGCACCCGCGCGTCGCAACAGGTGACGGTGGCCGACGTGGCCAACAGCGTGCTCGACCACGCGGGCTTGCCGCTGTTGCAACAAACGCGCTCGGTGCCCTTGACCTACCGTCTCACCGGCCGAGAGATCCGCCCCGATCCCCTGTTGTTGATGGGACGCTCCACCCAGAGCTGGCTCTACGGCGTGCGCTCGCCGAGCGGCGTGAAGTACATCCAGGGCCTTGGGACGGAGGAACTCTACGACCTCGCCACCGACCCGGCCGAGCTGCACAACCTCGCCGACGAGGAGCCGGCCGCCGTGGAAAACGGGCGGCTGAGCGTGCAGATGCTCAAGGGGCACGTCGATCGCGCCGCGCCCCAGAGCGACGAGCAGCGCAGCCTCCTGGAGGCGCTTGGCTACGTGGAGCCCGAGGCGGCGAAGGCCCCGTGAAACGCTGGCTCCCGGTGCTGGCGCTCTACGTCGCGCTGGCGGTGCTGCTCGCGCCGGGCGCGGCAGTAGGCTCCGGGCACTTCGCCTTCCACGACTTCCGCCACCACCACCTGCCCTGGCGGGCCTGGGCGGCGGCGAAGTACCTCGCGGGGGAGTTCCCGCTGTGGGCGAGCGGTGCCGCCAACGGCTTCCCGCTCCTCGCCGAGGGACAGGGCGGCTTTCTCTACCTGCCCACGATGTTGTTGTTCGTGCTCCTGCCCGGCGGCCTGGCGCTCGACTGGGCGGTGCTCGGCCACCACGTGCTCGCGGCGATGGGCGCGTGGTGGCTTTGCCAGAAGCTCGGGATGCGCGGCGTGGGCCCGGTGCTGGCCGGGATCATCTACGGCTTTTCCGGCTTCATGGTGTCGCACAGTCTCTACCTCGGCATGCAGAACGCGGCGGCGTGGTTGCCCTGGGTGCTCGGCGCCACGCTGTCGCGACAGGGGTGGCTCACCGCGATCGGCATCGGCGCCATGGGCCTCGCCGGGCACCCGCAGGCGGCCGCGTTTGGCGGGCTCCTCGCCGGAGGGCACGCGATGGCGGTGCTCTCGCCGCGCGAGCGGCTGCGCTGGGTTGCCTTCGCGGCGCTCGGCGCGCTGGTGGCCTTGCCCCAGGTGGTGGCGAGCCTGCAACTGGCCCAGTTCTCGATGCGAGACGGCGGCGTGGGCGCGGCCTTCGCGCAGGTGGGCGCCTTGCCGCCGCAGGAGCTGGTGGGCCTGGTCTTGCCCTACGCCTTCGGTTTTGACCGCCCGGCCGACATCGCCGAGACCTACTACCACCGGGGTGGCGGCTACTGGGGACAGGGCGTCAACAGCTGGGAGACCTGTACCTACGTGGGGGTGCCGGCGGCGGTGCTCGCGCTGCTCGGCGCTCGGCGTCGCAAGGGCTGGGCGGCGCTGGCGGTGCTCGCGGCGCTGTTGATGCTCGGCGGCCCCCTCTGGTCGCTGCTGCGGCTGCTCCCCGGCTTCGGATACTTCCGGTTTCCGGCGCGTTTTGGACTCTGGCTCACCCTCGCGGTGGCGGTGCTGGCCGCGGCCGGCATTGAGTCCTTGCGTTTCGCGTGGCGACGGGAACAGAGCCGGTCGCGACTGCTCGTGTTTCTCGCCCTGTTCACCCTCAGCACCGGCGTGGCTCGCCTCGGCCTGAGCACCCGCGGGGGGGAGATCGCGTCGTGGCTCGACGCTCACTTCCGGCGGCAGGCCGACTTGCCGCCGCCGCCGTCGATGGGGGCCATGCTCCGCGCGGCCCTGCCGGAGCCCGAGCCCGAGGTAGCCGCCGAGATCCCGGCGAAGGTGGCCCGCATCATGGGCGACCTCCATCGCAGCGTGGACCCGCGCTCGCCGCGGGTGATCGTGCCCGTGCTCCTGCTGCTGGCCACGCTGGCGGCGCTGCGCCGT
>VGRQ01000450.1 GCA_016875315.1 Deltaproteobacteria bacterium
TGCGCGACCCCCAGAGCGGCGCTGCCTGGACCTACGACGAGTCGCGACTGAATTCCGCAGAGTACGCCTCCCTCGGGCGCCTCGAGGCCTTCAGCGACGGCACGCTGCTGGTGGTGGTACGCGTCGAGGGCGATCTCCACACGTCCTACGAGTGCTTCCGGCTCGACCTCGCCACCGGCGCCGCCTCGCCCCTCCCGCACACCGCGGTAGGCGCGCTCGTGGTGGGCAACGACCTGGTGTTCCCCGTCGCGGAGCCGCTCCCCGAGGACGAGGGCGAGTTCCCGGGTTTCGCCACGGCAGTGCCCGGGGAGCTGTGGACCTGGCGTCGCGACCTCGGCCTCGCGAGGCGGTACGCCACGGGCGACGGCGCCACGCTCGGCCGCGTGGCCGGTCTCCAGCAAGACGGCTCGGCCGCCACGCTGCGGGCCGACGGCCGCTTGCTCGTGGTCGGTCCCGCAAGGCCGGTGTCGCCCCGTACCGGCGAGGCGTACGCGCCGGTGTCGCTGCACGACGCGAGCGGGCAAGTGATCGGCGGCTGGCGCTGCGGTCGCGACGCGCGGATCGTGGGCGAGGGGGACACCATCGAGTGGACCGAGTCGCGCGGCTGGCTCCATGTGGCTCGCCCGGGCCTCGGCACCGGCGAGTGGCGCGAGACCGGGCACGCGGGGGCGGGCGTGGCCCTCGTCGCGGGTGACTACGTCGTGACCGCGTGCAGCTTCGACGGGATCGCGGCGTGGCGACGCGACACCGGGGCGTTGGCATGGCGGGTACACGCCCCGGGCGTGCAGGCGCTGGCCGCTGCGGAGGGCGAGCTCGTGGCGATCCTGGGAGGCGCGGCGCTGGTGCGCTACGACCTGTCCGGGGGGCGGGTGGTCGACCGTGCCGTGGCGCCGGTGCGCGTGCTGCCGGGCAACCTGGTGGCCACGCGACAGGCCGCGCTGGTGGGGGCGAGCCCTGCGCTGTACTGGCCTCGCGGAGGGGCCGTGCAGGTGGTGCCCGGCAGCGAGGGGGCGTGGTCGGTCCGGGCGGCCGAGGGCGCGGGACACCTGTGGGTGATGGACTTCGCGCGGCTGTGCACGTGGATCGACGTGGCCACCGGCGAGCGCGGCGACGCCGAGGTGCGCGCCTCGCTCAGCCACGTGGAGGTGCTGGGACCGCGACGTTCGCTGGTGGCAACCCAGGTGGGCGACGTGGCGGTGCTCGAAGGCGGCCGCCTGTCTCGGCTCTTGCCGGCTGGCGCCGAGGCCTACTGCCTCGCGGCGCGAGGGGACTGGGTAGCGGGATTGTTCAAGGACGGGAAACTACGGGCGTGGAACCTGTCGAGTGGCCAGGCCCTCGTGCTGCCCGGCTTTGCCGAGTATGCCTGGGACCTGCGCTTCGTGGACGCGGCCCGGCTCGCCGGCTGGGGACGCGGTCCCGGCGAGGGCTGGCGGACCTACGACCTGGAGCAGGGGACGTGCTCCGAGGTGGCGCCGCCGTCCCCCGGGGCGGGGCCGGTTGGCCTCGACGACCTCGTGGCGCTGCGCGCGGTCGACGTGCACGTCCAGGTCGACGTCGGCGGCACGACGCGTCGCGAGTCGCGGGCGCCCACGCCGCCCTTGGCCCGAGCGGCCGGGCTGCGCGTGGAGGGCAACACCGTCATCGTGGCGCATCCAGGCGGCGAGCTGCACTACCAGAGCCCGGAGGGCGTGCGCCACGCGCACCTGCACCCGCCCGACCGCCTCGCGGTCATCGACAAGCGCGGCCGGCTCAGCATCCTGGCGGTTGACCCGTGAAGCGGCGTCCTAGGCCAACAGCCCCGCCACCGAGGCCAGCATCGCCGGCACCCCCGAGGGGTCCGTCCCGCCCGCCTGCGCGAGATCCGGGCGTCCGCCCCCCTTCCCGCCGACCATGGAAGAAAGGGCGGAGATGAGCTTGCCGGCGTCGTAACGCTTGCCGGCGAGGTCCTTGCTCACCGCCACGAGCAGGCGCACGCTCTGCTCGTCGCGACCGGCGAGCACGACCACCGCCGTCCCCAGCGAGTCGCGGAGGCGATCCGCCTCGTCGCGCATCGCCTTGGCGTCGCCCACGAACTCGGCGGCGACGAGCTTGATGTCGCCGATGGTGACGGCCTTCTCGCGCAGGTCGCCAGTGGCGGCGCGGGCGGCCTCGCGACGCGCCGTGTCGAGGTCCTTCTGCAAGCGGGCGCGGTCGTCCACCAGCTTCTGCACCGCGTCGGCGAGCTTGTCGGGGCTCGACTTGAGCAGGCCGGCGGCGGCGGCGGCGCGGGACTCGATCTCGCGCACGTAGGCGAGCGCGCCCCAGCCTGTCTGCGCCTCGATGCGGCGCACGCCGGCGGCGATGCCGCTCTCGCTGGCCAGCTTGAAGAAGCCGATGTCGCCCGATCGCCGCGCGTGGGTGCCGCCGCAGAGCTCCTTGGAGAAGCCCGCCACGCTCACCACGCGCACCTGGTCGCCGTACTTCTCGCCGAAGAGCGCCATCGCGCCCCCGGCCTTGGCGGCGTCGACGTCGCACACCTCGGTGGCGACGGGATGATTGGCGAGGATCTCGCGCTGCACGAGGTCTTCCACCCGGCGCAGCTCGTCGGCGGTCATCGCCTTGTGGTGGGAGAAGTCGAAACGCAGCCGGTCGGGACCCACCAGCGAGCCCTTCTGCATCACGTGCTCGCCGAGCACCTTCTTGAGCGCGGCGTGGAGCAAGTGGGTGGCGGTGTGGTTGAGCCGCGAGCGGTCGCGACGGCCGTTGTCGACGTGGAGGTCGACCGGCTGTCCCGCGCGCAGCGTGCCGCGCGTCACCCTGACGTGGTGCACGTGGATGTCGCCGCTCGGCCTAGTGGTGTCGACCACCTCGGCCTCGCCGCCCTCCCAGCGGATCACGCCGGTGTCGCCCACCTGGCCGCCGCTCTCCGCGTAGAACGGGGTGGCGACGGCGAGCACCGCGCCCTCGCTGCCCTCGGGCAAGGACGACACGCCGGCACCCTCGCTCACGACGGCCACCACCTCGCTCGTGGCGCTGTCCACGTCGTAGCCGACGAACTGGGTGGGGAACTTGCGCGCCAGCTCGTGCCACAGCGCCGAGACGGCCTCCTCGCCCGAGCCCTTCCACGCGAGGCGCCCGCGCTGCCGTTGCTCCTCGCGCAGCGCCTCGAAGCCGGCCTCGTCGACTTCCAGCCCGCGCTCGGCGGCGATGAGCCGCGTGAGATCGACGGGGAAGCCGTAGGTGTCGGCGAGGGTGAAGGCCACCTCGCCGGAGATGCGGGGCGGCTTCTTGTCGAACTCGCGATCGAGCAGGCCGAGGCCCCGGTCGAGGGTGGCGGCGAAACGTTCTTCCTCGGTCTTCACCACGTCCTTGATGAAGGTGCTGCGCTCGCCGAGCTCCGGGTAGGCGTCGCTGAAGCGGTCGATCACCGTCTGCACCGTCTCGTAGAGGAAGGGGCCCTTGAGCCCGATCTTCACGCCGTAGCGGATGCCGCGGCGCATGATGCGTCGCAACACGTAGCCGCGCTCCTCGTTGCTCGGCATCACGCCGTCGGCCACGAGGAAGGCGGCCGCGCGGCTATGGTCGGCGATCACCTTCAGGGCGGTGTCGACGTCGTGATTGTCGCGATAACGAACGTTGGCCAGTCGCGCCGCGTGCTCGATGATCGGCGTGAAGAGGTCGGTGTCGTAGTTGGAGTACACGCCCTGCGTCACCGCGGCCACGCGCTCCAGCCCGCTCCCGGTGTCGATGCTCGGCCTGGGCAGCGGGTGGAGCGTGCCGCTCGCGTCGCGCTCGTACTGCATGAACACGAGGTTCCAGATCTCGACGTAGCGAGGGTCTTCCCCGGCGGGGCCGCGGAGGTCGTCGCTGATCTTGGGGCCGTGATCGTAGTGAATCTCGGTGCAGGGGCCACAGGGGCCGGTGTCGCCCATGGCCCAGAAGTTGTCCTTCGCGCCGAGCTTCTGGATGCGCGCGGCGGGCACGCCCACCTCGTCGCGCCAGAGCGCGAGGGCCTCGTCGTCTTCCTCGTACACCGTCACCCACAGGCGCCCGGCGTCGATGCCGAGGTCGTTGGTGAGCAGGTCCCAGGCGTACTTGATGGCCTCGCGCTTGAAGTAGTCGCCGAAGCTGAAGTTGCCGAGCATCTCGAAGAGCGTGTGGTGCCGGGCGGTGTGGCCCACGTTCTCGAGGTCGTTGTGCTTGCCGCTCACGCGCAGGCACTTCTGCACGGTGGTGGCGCGCTTGTAGGGCCGGGGGTCGGCGCCGAGGAAGACGTCCTTGAACTGCACCATGCCGGCGTTCACGAAGAAGAGCGTGGGGTCGTTCTGCGGGATGAGCGGCGACGACCGCACGATCTCGTGGGCGTGCCGGTTGAAGTAGGCGAGGAAGCGAGCGCGGAGCTGGGAGGAGTCCATGGCGGCGAGCGGCTATCAGGAAACAGGGGAGGATGCCTCGCCGGCCTCCTCCCCTACCGGGCCATGCCCTCCGCCCTCCGGCGTGGCCT
>VGRQ01000451.1 GCA_016875315.1 Deltaproteobacteria bacterium
CATCGCTGGCGCCGCCCTCGCCGCCGCCTCCACCGCCGCCGCCCGCCACGTCGGCGAGCCCCCACGCGGCGGCCCAGCTGCCCGGGCGACCTGGCGACAGCCAGCGTTCGATCGCGAGGGCGTCGATGTCGTCGTCGATGTCGCCGTCGATGTCGTCGTCGAGTTCGTCGTCGATGTCGTCGTCGATGTCGTCGCCGATGTCGTCGAGGTCGTCGTCACTGGCGGTGGGCGGCGCATCGAGGCTTGCCTCCACCTCGATGGTCACCGCGGGCTCGGCCAGGGGGGAGGACTCGTCAACCGAGTGGGCGGCCAGTGGCGCGGGCGTTGCCTCGTCATCGAGCAGGGCGATCGCCAGCGCGAGCGCGCCGCCATGCAGCGCCGCCGAGCCGATCGTTCCGGCGCTCCACCCTTTCCATCCCCGGGATGACATTCTCCGCGAGCGTAGCCGCGACTGCGTGCGCCGCGCTACGGCGAGGCACCTAAGTCCTTGATCGCGGCACGCCGGGACGGCACGATTGCCGACGATGGCCGACCGCACCGTGCTGCCCTTTCGCCTCATCCGGGCGGGCCTCCGGGCCGCCAGCCGGGTGGGGGCAGGCGTGGCCGATCGGGTAGCCCGCACCGGCGTGGCGACTCACCCAGCCGTCGTGAGCCCCCGCGCAGTCGCGACGGTGCGCGCGCCGGTCCAGGTGCGTTTCGGAGACCGGGAGGTGACCGTGGAGCGAGGTCGCACCTTGCTCGAAGCGGCTCGCGAGCACGACATCGACCTGCGCTCCTACTGCGGCGGTAACTGCTCCTGCGGCACTTGCCGCGTGGAGATCGTCGGCCGTCCCGAGGGCCTGTCCCGTCGCGAGTCCATGGAGGAGTTCGTGCTCGGCATGGACGCCACCCGTCGCGGCGACCGGCTCGCCTGCCAGGCGGAGGTGATCGGCCCGGTCGACGTGCGGGTGCCGGACTGGTTCTGAGGGAGGCTGTAGGCTGTAGGGGTTAGGCTGTAGGGGCCTGAGCGCGCCAGGAGGGAGGCGGGAGGGACCTGGGAGGGAAGGCCTGAGCCTCGGTGGCGTCGCGATCAGCGTCGAGCCTGCCGAGGGACCGCGGCGCCCGCAGCGCGTGTGCGCCGGGGGACTCCCTCCTCCCTCCTCCCTCCTCCCTCCTCCAGTCTCTCTCCTGGGCCCTCACTCCACCGTCACACTCTTCGCCAGGTTCCTCGGACGATCGATGTCGCGACCGAGGGCCAGGCCGCTGCGGTAGGCTAGCAACTGCAGTGGCAAGACCGTCAACAGGGGCGAGAGCAGCGTGCTGGCCCGGGGGACGGGGATCGAGATGTCGGCCACGCGGGCCGCGTGCATGTCACCCGCGCTGTGGACGACGATCACCCGGGCGCCGCGCGCCTTCACCTCGGCGATGGTCGACAGCGTCTTGTCGCGCATCACGTCGTCGGGCACGATCACCACCACCGGGGTGTTGCGATCGATGAGCGCGATGGGCCCGTGCTTCATCTCCGCCGCCGGGTAGGCCATGCAGGGGAGGTAGGCGATCTCCTTGAGCTTGAGCGCGCCCTCGAGCGCCACCGCGTGGCTCACGCCGCGGCCGAGGAAGAAGACGAACCGGCCCTTGGTGACGAGCTCCACCGCGTCCATCACGCTCTGGGGCTCGGACTGGAGCCACTCGCCCACCGCGCTCGGCACGGCGAGCAGCTCGTCGCCGAAGGACTTCCCCTCGTGCGGCCCGAGAGTGCGGGTGCGCGCGAAGGAGAGCGCCGCCACCAGGAGCGCCGCCACCTGCGAGGTGAAGGCCTTGGTGCTCGCCACCGCGATCTCGGGCCCGGAGTGAACGTACACGCCCTTGCCGCAGGCGCGGGCGATCGACGAGCCCACGACGTTGACCACGCCGAAGATGCGGCCGCCCTTCACCTGCACCTCGCGCACCGCCCCGAGCGTGTCGGCGGTTTCCCCCGACTGGGAGACGGCGAAGAACATGTCGTCGCGACCGATGACCGGGTTGCGATAGCGGAACTCCGAGGCAATCTCGGCGAAAGCCGGGATCCGGGCCAGCGACTCCATCGCCGCGGCGCCCACGAGGCCGGCGTGGAAGCTCGTGCCACAGCCGAGCACCCCCACCCGCTGGATGCTGGCGATGTCGCGCGGGTCCATGTCGAGGCCGCCGAGCCGTGCGCCGCCCGACTCCGGGACCACCCGCCCGCGCAGGCAGCGCGCCAGTGACTCGGGCTGCTCGCGGATTTCCTTGAGCATGTGGTGCGAGTAGTCGCCACGGCCGTCGTCGGCCCACTCCTCGCCGAGCACCTCGACGACCCGCGAGACGTCGCTGCCATCGAGTCGCGACAGCGTCCAGCCCTGCTGGTCGATTCGCGCGATGTCGCGGTCTTCGAGGTAGACCACCTGGCGGGTGTAGGCGGCGAGGGCGTGGGGGTCGGAGGCGAGGAATGTCTCGCCATCGCCCTTGCCCACCACCAGCGGCGAGCCGTTCCGCGCCGCCACGATCACGCCGGGGTGAGCCGCGAAGATGACGGCGATGCCGTAGGTGCCTTGCACCAGCAACAGCGCCTTTCGGACGGCGTCCACCGGGTCGCCCGCGTAGAACTTGCTGACGAGGTGAGCGAGCACCTCGGTGTCGGTCTCCGAGCGGAAGACGATGCCCTCGTCTTCCAGCCGCGCCCGGAGCAAGGCGTGGTTCTCGATGATGCCGTTGTGCGCGAGCGCGATGCGATTCGTAGAATCGGCGTGCGGGTGCGCGTTCTGCTCGGTGACGCCGCCGTGCGTGGCCCACCGCGTGTGGCCGATGCCGGTGTGACCGGGCATGTCGGCGGGAATGGCGGCGGCGAGGTTCTGGACGAAGCCCACGCGCCGCACGATCTGCACGTGGTCGCCGTCGAGGGTGGCCACGCCGGCCGAGTCGTAGCCGCGGTACTCGAGCCGCCTCAAGCCGTCGAGGAGCAAGGGAGCCGCCCGCTTTTCACCGACGTAGCCGACAATGCCGCACATGATCGCTCCGTGACCCAGCCCCTAATCTGGGGCCGTGGTCTCGGTGCGGAGCAGAAGCAACCCTCGTGCCACGTCCTGCTCCACGTCGATGCCGCTGGCGCGCGCCGCGACGAGCACCCGGGCCGCGACCAGTCCCGGCTCCGGGGCCGCCAGCCACCGCCGCACCCTCGCCAGGTCGAAGCTGACCGGGAGCGTGCCGGCGGGGAACGGTCCCACCTCGAGGATGCGCGCGCCCCCCAGGTTGCCCACCCGGGAGGTGGTGTCGGCGAGCGCCGCCGCGAGCATCTCGCCCGGCGCGCGGTAGTCCTCGATGTGCGCGCTGGTCTCGATGAGACGGTGGGCGGCGAGCGCCACGGGGTGGGTCCCGGGCAGCGCGTTCAGCTCCGCGTACATGCCGATGACGGTGGCGGGACCGCGCAGGTCGTGGACGGCGGCGGCGAGCAGCAGCTCGCGATCGAGGGCCGCCCGCCAGGCGGCGCGCCCCTTCATCGGCCGAGCGCCGCGCGGAGGGCCGTCCACGCTTCCTCGGTGAGCCAGCGAGAAGGATCGCCGCCCGCCCCGGCGATCTCCTTCATCAGCGAAGACGACACGAAGGCCAGGGAGGGGTCGGTGGCCACGAAGACCGTCTCGATGCCGGGCGCCATCGCGCGGTTGGCGAGGGCGATCGGCATCTCGAAGCCGAGGTCGGTGCCGTCGCGCAGGCCGCGGAGGATGGCGCAGGCGCCCACCCGTCGAGCGAGGTCGACGGTCAGGCCCTCGTAGGCCACTACCTCAACACCTGGGTCGCGACCGAAAGCGACTCGGGCGACCGCGAGGCGCGTGTCGAGCTCGAGCAGGCGCTTCTTGGCCGGGTTGTGACCCACCGCCACGAGGACGCGGTCGAAGAGGGCCCGCCCGCGGCGCACGATGTCGACGTGCCCGAGGGTGAGCGGGTCGAAGGTGCCGGCGAAGACGGCCGTGCGCATCCAACCGAGCCTACCACGCGGCTACGGATCCTCTTTCATGAAGGGCGTGCCGCCCGCGGCGGCCTCCTCGTCCTCGTCGTCCTTCTCCTTGTTGCTGAGGTCGGCGCCGAAGGCCGCCTCGTCCTCGATGGCCTGCTCCAGCTCGCTGGCCGGCATCGGGAACAGGCGCTCGCGATCGGTGCGCTCACCCAGCGCGGCGCGGGCGATCTCCCGCTCCTCCTCGCTCGCCTCGGCGCCGGGACGCCGCAGGTCCCACAGGCTGGAGTACTGGTCGACGTAGTACGGCTTGCCCAGGTAGGCCTCCAGCCGCACCGCCGTGGTGCGCGCCGCCTCGAAGCCATTGGTGCGCATCTGCAACTCCGAGTCGAGCCAGATCCAGCGCACCCACTCCTTGAGCGCGTCGATGTCGGCCGGCGCCCACGGCCTCGCGCCCTCGTCGGCGTCGGCCACCAGGGCGGCGAAGAACGCGTTGCCCGCGATGCGCGCCGAGTACGCCGCCGTGCGGATGGTGGCC
>VGRQ01000452.1 GCA_016875315.1 Deltaproteobacteria bacterium
GCCTGGAGGTGGGCTTCGGGGCGGCCGCGCTCCGCGTCCAGGTGGCGGGCATGACCGGTCCCGGTCGCGACACCGTGTACTGGTGGGAGGAGGGATGGCAGTCGAGCAGCGATCACTGGACCTGGCTCGGCGGGGTGACGATCGGCGCGGGGCCGATGGTGCGGGTGCCGCTGTCCCGGTCGGTGCAGGTCGGGGGCGGCGCCACGGCGGGCGTGATGGGCATCGGCGCCTTCCACGACTTCGGCGGCGCCACGCAACACCTGCTCGACCCGGCCCAGAACGACCTCGACGACCCGGGCAACCTCGACCCCTACACCATCCAGGCCGTGCCGAGCGCCGAGATGGTGGCGGCGCTTCGCCTCGGCCGGGGGCTGGCCGCGGAGCTGGAGCTGGGGTATACGCTCGCCCTCGTCCCGGCGGCCGATCTTTCGGGGACCCCCCCCGAGTCGTCGGCGAGGCGGACGGCGTTCGCGCTGGGCGCCGTCTTCATCGCCCTCGGCGTGTCGGCGCCCCTCGCGCCAGGAAACTAGCCATGAAGCTGTACCGCGCTCGCATCCCCGCCATCGCCCACGCGGTGATCGAGCGGCTTTCCAACGAGGGCGACATCGAGGTCGACACGGCCGACCGCGAGGAAGCCGCGAGCGATCTTGTCGCCATCATGGACTCGTACCTTCGTCGCGACAACGACCTGCGCGAGGCGGTCCGCGAGGTGATGGAGCGGAAGAACATTCCCTACGACCAGTACGGCAAGGTGAAGGGCGAGGTGGCCGACAGCTGGGGCCACCCCACGGGCGACGACGTGGACCGTTACCTCGCGCGCCAGTTCATCGAGAACTTCATGATCTCGAAGTTCGTCGGCGAGGTCTTCACCGAGGATCGCGAGCTCTTCAAGAAGATCATCGACACCATCAAGCCCTTCGACGTCGACGAGCGCGCCCTGCGCGCCGAGGCGGAGGAGCGCATCAAGAACGTGCGCGAGGGCAGCGTGGAGCGGCAGGAAGCGCTGAACCGGGCCTTGAAAGAAGTGCGCAAGAGGCACGGGCTCCTGTAGGTGGAGGGGGGGGAAACCGCGTGGCGGTTTCCCCCCCTACCGCCCGCTGCCCTCCGCGCGCCGGCCTTCGGCCTCTGCGCTCCGGCGTTTGCCATGCACGTAGCACGGCAAACGGCGGGCTCTCCCCCCTTTCCGTGACACACTTTCGCTTGCGACGAGGGCGGGCCGGTCGCCCTACCGCCCGCTGCCCTCCGCGCGCCGGCCTTCGGCCTCTGCGCTCCGGCGTTTGCCGTGCATGTAGCACGGCAAACGGCGGGCTCTCCCCCCCTTCCGTGACACACTTTCGCTTGCGACGAGAGTGAGGCGGTCGTCGCGCCGGGGGGGGCTGCTTGTCGCGGCCGCCGCGCTCCTCCCCCGGGGCGCGTTCCTCCGCTGGACACTCCCTCCTCCTTCCTCCCTCCTCCCTCCTCCTTCCTCCTTCCTCCTTCCTCCTTCCTCCCTCCTCCCTCCTCAGGGCAAGTACCCCACCGGGTCGACCGACTCGCCGTCGACGATCAGGTCGAAGTGGAGGTGCGGGCCGGTGCTCATGCCCGAGTTGCCCGAGTAGGCGATGAGCTGGCCGGCCAGCACTTCCTCGCCCTCGTCGACCACCAGCACCGCGTTGTGGACGTAGCGAGTGTACACCCCCTCGCCGTGGTCGATGATCACCTGCCGGCCGCTGCCGCCGCTCCAGCCGGACGTCACCACCGTGCCATCCGATGTGGCGACAACGGGCGTGTAGTAGGGAACGCCGATGTCGATGCCGCTGTGCATCGTCCACCGGCCGCCGAAGGGAGACCTGCGGTATCCCCACTCGCTGGTCAACGTGCCGCCTTCGACGGGCCATAACTGGGGGAGCGCGCCTCCGCGCCGCTGGAGCAGGAGCGCGTCGTCCTCGAGCGCGTCGAGCCGCGAGACGACGTCGTCGAAGTCGAGCGCGATCTCTTCGCTGCGCTCGACGATCGCCAGCGCGCGGTCGGCGGGCTCGCCCGCGGCCCACTGGAGCGTCGCCGGGGCCGACTCGCCCGCGAGCCACGCCTCGTAGGCGGCCATCTCGTCGGCGTCGAGCGGTCCCGCGCCGGGCAGGCGTCCCTCGCGGGCGAGAGCGCGCACCTGGTCGTCGAAGGCCTCCACCCGCCCGGCCAGTGCCTCCATGTGCGCCAGCCGGGCCTCGGTCGACTCGAGCCCCGCGCGCAGGCGCGCGTTCTCGGCGAGGAGTCGTCGCGACTGGGCAGCCTTGGGCAATGCCCAGGTCGAGGCGCCCGCCAGCAACAGGAGCGCCACGCCGGCCACGATGGCGCCGCGCGTGGCGACCTGCATCGCGCGGGCGCTCAGCTCTGCCTGCCGCACTTGCCCGTTCCCGCCTTGCGGCACGATCAGGATGGTGAAGCCGCGCTCGGCCTTCCTCTTCATGCCCGGCGAGTAACCGGCGCTGGCTACTCGCGTTCCGCGTTGATGCTCGCCAGCAACGGCTTGAGACGTTCCATGATGCGCGTGTGCAACTGGCTCACGCGGCTCTCGGTCACGCCGAGCAACTGGCCGATCTCCTTGAAGCCCAGCTCCTTGAAGTAGTACAGCTCCACGATCATCCGGTCGCGCTCGTGCAGCTGTCCCACGGCGGCGCGCACGCGGGCGCGGAAGTCGCTGACCTCCAGGATCTCGCCGGGCGTCTCGCCCTCGTGGGCGATGGTGTCGCCGAGGCTGTGGTCCTCGTCGATGCCCTCCTCCATGCTCACCACGCTGTGGATCAGGCTGTGGTCGGCCAGCTCGCGAAGGCGGGCCTCGCTCACGCCGAGGGCTCTGGCCAGCTCGGGCTCGGTGGGCTCGCGGCCGAGGTCACGGTTGAGCTTGTCCTTCTCGACTCGGAGGCGATCGCCGCGGTCGCGCACCGAGCGCGGCACCCAGTCGACCTTGCGCATCTCGTCGACGATCGCGCCTTGCACGCGGATGCGGGCGTAGCCGGAGAAGCTGATGCTGCGGTCTTCCTCGAAGCGGTCGACGGCGTCGATGAGGCCCAGCATCCCCATGTTGACGAGGTCGCCCACGTCGACGCAACTCGGGTAGCGGCTGGCGAGGCGGTAGGCCACGCGGCGCACCATGGGAACGTGGTCCTCGATGAGCTTGCGTCGCACCGCCGGGTCGAGCCGCTGCTTGCGGCTGGGGCGCTCCTCGTCGACGAGCTCAAGTGGGCGAAGCGGGGCTTGCGCCTTCTGGACCATGGCCATTCGGTTCTCCTCTGTGCTGGGCGGCCCCCGTCGGGGCGACATCCCAGTCAACGGCGAGGCGGGACCAGTCTTGAGGATTTCTCGCTGCGCAAATTGCGTCGATAATCGACGTTGTACCTGCTATCGGTCAGGGTCTCGCTTTGTTTAGCCCCCGGCGTCGCCGTCGCGAGTGATCTCCTTCGCGTCCTCGAGCTGCGGCAGGATCTGGTCGCGCAACGCGAAGAACGCGGGCTTCTCCGACTCGGGGAGCGGCTTGGTCACCGGGACGATCTGCTTCATGGGGTCCTTGTGGACGCCGTTGACCATGAACTCGTAGTGCAGGTGCGGCCCGGTGGACATGCCGGTGCTGCCCACGCGCCCGATGAGCTGCCCCTGGCGCACCTTCTCGCCGCGTTTGACGCCGATCGACGAGAGATGCGAGTAGCCGGTGGTGTAGCCGCCCTCGTGCCGCACTTCGATGTGGTTGCCATGGCCCCCTGCCCAGCCCGACTTGGTGACGACGCCGTCGGCGACCGATCGGATGGGCGTGCCGCTGGGCGCAGCGAGGTCGACGCCCTTGTGCGCGCGCATCGTCCCGAGGATGGGGTGACGCCGGCCCGACGAGAAGCCCGAGGTCACCCGGGAGAACTCGATGGGCGATCGGAGGAAGGCCTTGCGACGGGCACTGCCGTCGGCGGCGTACCAGCCCACCTCGCCATCGGCGCCGCGGTAGCGGATGGCGGTGTAGCTCTTGCCCCCGTTGTCGAGGATGGCGGCGCGGATATCGCCAACCCGCTGCTGTCCGTCGTCAGCGGTGAGCCGGTCGAGCACCAGCCGGAACCGCGCCCCCTCGACGAGCTCGGTGTTGAAGTCGACGTCGTACTCGAAGATCTTCGCGAGGTTGATCACCTGCGAGGGCGAGAAGCCCACGCTCGTGGCCGCCTCCCAGAGCGACGAGGTGACGGTGACCGCCGCCGCCATCTCCTCCACCACGTACGGCACCGGCACTTGCCGCGACTTGTACTTGTCGCCGGCGCGCGCGATCTCGAAGGTGAAGGCGGGGTCGTGGTGAAGGCGCAGGCGGAAGGGCTGATCCTCGCCCGCGCGCCAGTCGATGAGGATCTCGTCGCCGATCGACAGGCGGTCGAGGCCGTTTCCCGCCGCGTTGAGCATCGCCGGGGGAGCGCCCATCGCCCGCAGGATGCTCCCGGCGGTG
>VGRQ01000453.1 GCA_016875315.1 Deltaproteobacteria bacterium
GGGCCGCGCGGCGTGGCCGCCGAGGGTGAGGCTGGCCACCCGGGGCCCGGCGACTCGCGTGGTGTCGCCGCCGGCGAGCACGAAAGGCCAGCGAGCGCGGGCCTCGCCGAGGCCGGCGAAGAACGCGGTCGCCCACTCGCGATCGAGGGGTGTCGGCAACGACAGGGCGAGCAGCGCCCAGCTGGGCCTGGCCCCCATCGCGTCGAGGTCGCTGACGTTGGTGGCCACCAGCTTGTAGCCCACGTCGGCGGGGGACAGCCGATCGTCCCAGTGGACGCCCTCCACCATCGTGTCGACGGTCACCACCGTCCCGTCGGCGAGCACCGCGCCGTCGTCGCCGATCCCGACCCGCGCCCCGGTGCCGGCGGCCGCCCGGGCCGCCTCGATCACGAACAGCTCGCCCGGGTCTTCCTCGGTGGCGGCGCGCCTACTGCCCATCGGTTGGCGGGGCCTGCTCGTAGAGCGGCCGCACTGCATCCTCGCGCACCGTTAGGTAGGTCCAGTCGCGACGCGCCGTGCGCTCGGGCGTGAAGCCGTGCAGCCCCGAGGCCCCGTCGGCCACGTCGACCGCGAGCAAGTTGGTGGCGAGGTCGGCACCCTCCGCCTTCAGGGCCGTCACCGCCACGCGGAGGGCGTCCCAGCCCACCGCTTCCACCACGGTGGGGTCGCCCTTGCCGCGGTCGCGCCAGCGCCGCAGGAAGTCGCGGCTACCGATGTTCTCGGAGCCCACCCAGAAGGCGTCGACGAACACGCTGTCGTGTACGTAGTCGCCGCCGCGGCGCGGCCACTCGGGGTTGTTCCAGGCGTTGAGCCCGACGAGCCCGAGCGGCACGTCGTCGTCGCGCGGCCGGAAGCCGCCGATGGGAAACTCCTCGAAGGCCAGCGCCGACGCCAGCAGCGCCGAGCGCTGGTAGCTGTCGGGAACGAAGATGGCGTCGTAGTCGATGATCGGCGGCAACGAGGCCTTGGCAGGGTCGCCGCCGGCGCGACTGATGGCCGCCCTCACCGAGGCGAACTCGCTCGCCCGGGCCTTGTAGTCTTTCTGCCCGAGCACCTTCCCCACCGACCGGAAGTCCGTCGACGCGGGATCGTAGCCGTGGACCGTGGCGATGGTGCCGCCGCGGGCCTCGACTGCGGCGCGGAAGCTGCGGGCCGCGCTCTCGCCGAAGCTGGTGGTGGGGTGGAGCACGGCGAAGCGGGCCCAGCCGCGCCCGCCCATGAGGGCGTCCAGCAGCGCGCCCACCTGCTCGCTCACCGAGGGGTAGGGGCGGAAGACCTGGTCGCCCGCGGCCAGCACCTCGTCGGCGCTAGTGAAGGTGAGCATCGGCGTGTGGAGCGCCTGGGCCACGGGGGCGCAGGACAGCGCCTCGTCCCTCGTGAGCGGGCCGAGCACGATCGCCGCGCCCTGGTCGATCACCAGCGACTCGAGCGCCGCCTTGCAGTTGGCGGGATCGCCCTTGGTGTCGAAGACGGCCACGGTGGTGCCGCCGAGCGCCTCGGCGCTGAGCTTGATGGCTTCCTTGAGCTGCCCGCCAGGCAGCCCGTACTCGCCGCTCAGCGGCAGCGCCACGCCCACGATGTCGCGACGGATCGGCGTGCCCTTCTCGGCGCGGCGCAGCGCGTAGGCGGCCTCGGGAGCGAAGGGCGAGTCGGCGTGACGCGTGGCGAAGGCATCGGCGGCAGCCATCACATCGCTAAATCGCGATGCGGCGAGATGAGTACGGATCTGCTCGATGGCCACGAGATCGGCGGGGCGCGTGTCGGCCGGTGTGGCGACCGTCGCGCCGCTGCCGACCTGCCCGCGGAGCTCCTGCACGGCGGCTTGCACGCGCGACTGGATGGGCGTGCCGCGGGCGCTGGCCTCGGCCCGGCGCAGGGCCTCGCGGGCCTTGCTGGCGTTGCCCTGGGCGGCCTCGGCGCGGCCTACCAGCAGCCAGCGATCGGCATTTAGCGAGCCGGGCACGCCCGCCTCGGAGATGAGTCCCAGCGTGGCGAGCGTGTTGCCGCCGGCCTTGCCCCCGTCGAGCGTGGTGGCGTCGATCACCGCCAGCCCCACCTTGGCCGGCTCCCGCGCCGGGTGGTTGGCGTAGTCGACGGCCACCTTCTCGAAGGCGGCGCGGGCCTCGGCCTGCTTGCCGGCGAGGCGGAGGTACTCGGCGTCGTAGAGCAGGATCCAGCCCTGGTCGTCGGGGGAGGCGCTCTTGAGCGCCTCCTCGAGGAACGCGGCGGCGGCGGCCGGCGATCCCGCGCTCGCGGCCTTCTTCACCACCGACGGCGGCCCGCTCGCGGCGAGCGCGACTGCCGGGATCAAGAGCGAGAGGCACCACGCGATCATGCGCCTCGCCCCCCCGCCGAGCGGGCGCCGAGGGCCTCGACGAAGGCCCTCTTCTGCGGGTGGGCCTCGCCGCCGGCGCGCCGCGAGAACTCGAGCAGCGCGTTTCGCGCGGCCTCGTCGAGGGCGGGCGGCACTTCCACGGCGATCTTCACGTGGAGATCGCCCTTGGCCTTGCCGTCGGGGCTGGCGAGCCCGCGCCCGGGCAGGCGGAAGGACTTCCCCGAGGGCGTGCCCGGCGGCACGCGGATGGTGGTGAGACCGTCGAGGGTGGGCACCGACAGGTCGCAGCCGAGCGCCGCCTCCACGAAGGTGACCGGCACCTCGCAGAGCAAGTCGGCGCCCCGGCGACGGAAGAGCGCGTGGTCTTCCACGTCGACCAGGACCAGCAGGTCGCCGGCCGGACCAGGCACGCCCCCTGGCACACCGGGGCCGTCGTTTCCCTTCCCGCGCAGCTTGAGCTTCTGGCCGGTACACACGCCGGGGGGAACCTTCAACTTCAGGGTTTCCTCGGCCACCGTTCGCGTCTCGCCGTTGCACCGGGCGCAACGGGCGGCGGGCTTGTAGCCCTTGCCGAGGCAGAAGGCGCAGTCGTTGCGCAAGAAGCGGCGCGCGGCAGACCGGCCGGTGCCGCCGCACTCGGTGCAGGGGACGCGCCCGTCCTGGGCATCGCCGGTGGCACCGCAGTCGCGACAAGAAATGGTTCGCTGAATGCTGATGTTCCGCTCGGCTCCCCGCGCCGCGTCTTCCAGCGACAGGGTGAGCGTGTAGCGGATGTCGTCGCCCCGGTCGCCCGGCTTCTTGCGGCCGAAGAGCCCGCCGAGCGCGTCGAGGAGGATCTCGTTGAGCTCCTCGGGCCGCGGCGGCTTGCCATCGTGGGTGAACAGGGGGCCCATGCGGTCGTAGCGGGCGCGCTTCTCCGGGTCGCCGAGGACATCCCAGGCCTCGGCGATCTCGCGGAAGTGGCGCTCGGCCTCGGCGTCGCCGGGGTTGCGGTCGGGGTGCCAGCGCATGGCCAGGGCCCGGAAGGCCTTCTTGACCTCGTCGGGCCCGGCGCCGCGGGGAATCCCGAGGATCGCGTAGTAGTCGCGTCGCGCCATCGCGCGCGGCGTCTATCCGCTTTTCGGAGCCCTAGACCTCGTCGTCCACAACGTCGTCCTCGATCGACACCGAGGGACCGCCCCCCAGGCCCGGCGCGCCGCCGTAGACGCCGGTATCGCGACGAGCCGCCGCGTAGATGCTCTCGGAGAGCCGCTGCGCCGACATCGCGAGGGTCTCCCGGGCGCGGCCGAGGATGTCGGTGCTGCCGGAGTCGAGGGCCGACTCGGCACGGGCGATGGCCTCGCGGATGGCCTGGGCGTCGGAGGGTGGCACCAGCTCGGCGTACTCCTCGAGGCTGCGGCGCGTGGTGTAGATGAGCCCGTCGAGCTGGTTGCGGGCCTCGGCCACGGCGCGGCGCTCCTTGTCGCGGGCGCGGTGGGTTTCGGCGTCGGCGATCATCTGGTCGATCTCGTCGGCGCTGAGGCCGGAGTTGCTCACGATGCGGGTGCTCTGGCTGCGGCCGGTGCCCTTGTCCTTGGCGTGAACGTGGAGGATGCCGTTGCTGTCGAGCTCGAAGATGACCTCGATCTCGGGAAGGCCACGCGGCGCCGGCGGCAGCCCGCTGAGCTCGAGGAAGCCGAGAGCCTTGTTGTCGGCCGACATCTCGCGCTCGCCCTGGACGATGTGGACTCGCACCATGTCCTGGTTGTCCTGTGCGGTGGTGAAGATCTTCGACTTGCGACACGGGATCGTCGTGTTGCGCAGGATGATGGGCTCGAACGTGCCGCCAGCCGTCTCGATGCCGAGCGACAGCGGGGTGACGTCGAGCAACAAGACGTCCTTGACCTCGCCCTTGAGGACGCTGGCCTGGATGGCCGCGCCCACGGCCACCACCTCGTCGGGATTGACGCCGCGCTCGGGCTCCATGGCGAAGATCTCGGCGACCTTGTCCTGCACGCGGGGCATGCGGGTCATGCCGCCCACGAGCAGGACGGCGTTGAGATCGCTCGGGCGCATCCGCGCGTCGCGGAGCGCCCCCAGGCAGGGCGCCTCGAGCCGGTCGATGAGGTCGGCG
>VGRQ01000454.1 GCA_016875315.1 Deltaproteobacteria bacterium
CGCCGCGGACGGCGCACGGCGCGCCCGGTGTCGGCCGCACGTTAGCTGCCACCGCAGGAGAAAACCACAGCTATATGACGCATATTGTCGCAGTCGTGCGCGGCTGTCAAGCGCCACCCGCATGGGACCACCCTCGCGCCACGAACTAGGGACCACCCGCCGAGCGGTGGCCGAGCAGGCATTGACAAGCTTCTGGTAGCTCTTTCGTCGACGCGCCGGATTCACTGGCGGTCTTCGAAAGGTGTTCCATGACGACGCTCGCGATTCTCCTCCCCAGTCCTGTTGGCTTCCACCTCTTCGTGCGCTGGCGGCGCGACCGGGTGCGACGCTGCTCGATGCTCGTCGACGCCAGCGACCTCCGGGAGGTCCTCGGGGCGCTGGACGCCCCGCTTCTGGTGGGGCTGGTGGGCACCCGCCACGCGGAGCTCGTCGCCGGGGCCGTCCTCGACGTCGCGGACCTCGTGGCGATTCCCGAGGCGTGGCTCCGCCAGGTGCCCCGTGGCGACCTGCACCGTCGAGCGGAGGTCGCCGCCCGGGTCCTGGCGGCGCACCGCGCGGACCCGTTGCGCCACTTCCACGGGCGGGAGGCGGCGGGGCCCTCGGCGCTGCCGTTCTGAGCGTCGCCGTTCAGCCCGCCTGCGAGCGTGGCTTCTGGTTCTTCCGGTAGGACTCGCCCTCGATCACGAGGTCGTAGGCGTTGTTGGTGAAGCGATCGACCAGGGCCTGGGCCAGGAGCGGGTCGGCGAGGATGCCGAGCCACTCGGAGGGGTCCCGGTTGGAGGTCAGGACCATCGACGCGTTCTGGTGACGGGCGGTCACCAGCTCGTAGATGTCGGCCGTCTCCAGCGCGTTCATCGCGCGGAGCCCGAAGTCGTCGACGATCAGCAGGTCGACCGTGGCCAGCCGGCGCAGCTCGGCGGCGTGCGTGTCGTCCAGCCGGGCGGCCCTCAGGCGCCGGAAGAGCTTCTCGGCCGACTCGCAGTGCACGCCATGCCCCCGGCGGATGGCCTCGTGCCCAAGGGCGTGAGCCAGCATCGTCTTCCCGACCCCCACGGGGCCCATGATGAGCACGTGGTGGTGTCTCTCGAGGAATTGCAGGAGCCTCAGCTGGTCGAGGAGCTGGCGGTCGTAGGTGATCTTCGCGCCGGCATCCCACTCGTCGAAGACCATCGACGGCGCCAGCTGCGCGCGCTGCGCGCGGGACGCGAGCCGGTTGCAGTCGCGCCGCTGGACCTCGTCCGACAGCAGGAGCAGCAGGAGATCCTCGGGGTCCATGCCGCGCTCCCGGGCCTGGCGAAGGCGCTCGGGGAGGGCCGGGAGCACCTTGCCCAGCTTCAGGGTCTTCAGGACGCGGACGAGGTCGCGGGAGAGTTCACGCGGGGGCATCGGAGCCTCCACGCCGGAACTCGCGGGCGTCGCGCGCGAAGCGCAGGACGGTGCCGGTCGGCACCGGGGGCGGTGGGCTCGAGGACAGCAACTTCCGCCGCTCGAGTCCCTTCTCCAGCATCGCCTGGACCCGCGAGACATCCACCACGTCCAGCTCCAGCGCCCGGGCGCAGGCCTCGTCGGTCGCCGCGCCGCCGAAGCGACGCGCGAGGCCAAGCAGCCTGTAGACGTGGCGAATCCGGCTCCACGGCAGGGGCCCGTCGGCAAGCCGGCGCGCGTACTCGCCGACGCGGGGGCCGAAGTGCTCCCCCTGCGCGCACAGGCTCGACGCGTCCCGGGTCGCCAGGGCCGCCTTGCCCGGGGGCAGGTCGGCGGCGTCGATGCGCGTGCCACCGGGCGGCTGCCGCGGGTGGACCTTCACCAGCCGCGCGCCCAGGTAGAGCTTCACCGTCGCGCGGTCGCGGCGCGCGCGCAGGTCGCACTCCCCGAGGGTGTAGGGCACCGAGTAGAGCGCCTGGTCCACCACCACGGCGTGATCGCGACCCGCGTGGTGATCGCTCCACCGGGGCTGGTCGTAGGCGCCCGTGGGCGCCGGCAGGAGCCGCGCCTTCTCCTCGGCGTCGAACACCTCCACGGGCCGCCGGCGGGTCCGGCCGTGGGTGCGCTCGCCAGCCTCCCTCGTGCACCACCCGCGGGCGGCGAGCCGGGCCTCCTCCAGCGACCGGAAGCGCTCGCCGCGGAAGAAGTCGTCCCTGGAGAACCGCACCTGGCGCTCCACCCGGGGCTTGTCCCTCGCGCGCCGCACCCGCGCCGGGTCGATCTCGAACCCCCGCGACTGCGCGTACTCCAGGAAGCCCTCGGTGAACTGCGGCGCGACCGGGTCCGCCTTCCTCACGATCGCGCTGGCATTGTCCGGGAGCACGACCGGGAACACGCCGCCGAAGAAAGCCCAGGCCGCCTCCAGCGCCTCGACCAGGTCATCCTGCGCCTGGCGCAGGCACGGCCAGAGGAACTGGTGGCGGCTGTAGCTGGCCGTGCAGAGCACGGCGTGCAAGGTGCGCCTCGCGCCCGTCCCGATCTCGGTGAACGTGCCGAGGGTGAGGAAGTCGACCTCGAGCACCCCCGGGTCGGGATCGACGACCCGCACGGTGTCGCCCTGCCCGCGCTCCACCCCGAGGTCCTCGGCGACGAAGCGCTGGAGCGTCCGGAGCGGCACTGGGATGCCCGTCGTCCGCAGCACCAGCCGCGCGAGCTTCGGGCCCCGGCACCCCTCGTCCACCCAGCCACGGATCGCCTCCGAGTTCGCGCGGAGGTGGTCGCGCATCCGGCCGATCTCCGGGGATGCCCCCGGGCGCACCGCCGCCGCCACCTCGGCGAGGCGCCCATCCTCCACCGAGCTCGCACCGCGCTCGAGCCCCGCTCGCCGCGCCGCCTCGATGTACCGGCGCGCCGTCTTGCGGTCAACGCCCGCGCGGCTGGCGACCGTGCGCAGGCCGTGCCCGCGGGACCACAACCGCAGCACCTCCTTGATCTCGACCATGTGCAGTTCCCGGAACGCCATCTGCTCTCCCTGGGCGGGGTGCCCAGCGGGCCGTTGACCCCGGGACCTCCGCGCGCGCCA
The DNA here is from genome assembly GCA_016875315.1 of Deltaproteobacteria bacterium. Classification (GTDB taxonomy): domain Bacteria; phylum Myxococcota_A; class UBA796; order UBA796; family SXON01; genus SXON01. The sequence continues at coordinate 3,008 of VGRQ01000454.1, forward strand.
CCACGGGGGGTCCCATGATCGTGGCGCGGAGGGGGTCCCATGATCGTGGCGCGGATGACGCTCCGGGGGGAGCATGAACGTGGCGCGCTACATGCGCGGCGTCGTGTGGTATGCTCTCTTCCCTCGAGGGATCAATGTCGAAGAAGGACAGCCTAGATGAACTCACGTACGCCGAACTCCTCGCGATCGCGAAGGAGGCCAAGCGGTCGCAGCTGATCAAGTTCGACCGGCCGTGGGTGGTTCGCGAAGAGGGTGGCTGGTTCTCGGGCGGCTCCTCCACCACGAACTACCCCAAGGCCGTCCTGTTGCCGATCTTGAAGGAGCACGAGAAGCTGCTGAAAGAACTTGCGTGCTACCGGGACGTCGTAGCGAGTCGACCGGCCGACCGGAGTGTGGCTCCTGGGGGGGGCTCCGAATCGACACCAGTCGACCTAGCGGAACTCAAGAGCCGACTGTTCCCGGGTGTCGTCGGGCTCGACGAGCTGAAGTCCGCGCTCATCGCCCACGTTTACCTGCCATTCACCTTTCGGAATGCCGCCACCGCGCTTCGAGTGTCCATGTCGCCAGGCCTCTTGTTGTGCGGCCCGCCGGGGGGAGGGAAGACCTTCGCCACCCGCGTCTTCTGCGAGAGCTCGGGATTCTACTACTCCGCCATCACGGGAACCGGCCTGATGAGCAAATGGTATGGAGAAACCGAAGAGTTGATTCGCAAGGAGTTTGAAAACGCGCAGCGCAAAGCTCCCGCCGTCCTGCTCATCGACGAGCTGGATGCGATCACGCCAACGCGGGGCTCCGGTGCCCATCACGACGTCACGCCGGTAAACGAGTTCCTCTCGATGCTCGATGGGCTCCGCAGGCGCGAACGAGTCGCTGTCATCGCCACCACCAATCGCCTGGATGCCATCGACCCCGCCATCCGGCGGTCGGGTCGGCTGGGCACCGTGCTCACGATCGCCAACCCCGGCTCGAGGGAGCGCGCCGCGCTCCTGCAGGCCACCCTTCGCGGCCTCGCCGGGGGCCCCTTCGACTGCAGCCGCGTCGCGGCGAAGCTCGACGGCGCCTCGCGAGCAGACATCACCCAGCTTGTCGCCGACGCGGGCGCGAGAGCGTTCGTCAGGCACGCCACGACGAACTCGGCGGCCGCGATCCACCAGGCAGACCTTGAGCATGCCGCGGCGGACCTTCAGTCACGGATAGCGGGCATGGCGGCGGCAGCTAACTAGCCGACTCCGGCAAGCGCGCGTAGCCGTACCTCGCGACGGGCGCGGGGAAGCCGCCAGCCCTGCGGGCAAGCGGCTGCCCCGCTCGGTCCCTCCCACTGGCCTGCCCTGTCGCGACTCGAAGCCTGTACCTCCGAGCTACGCGCGGCACGCCATGCGCTCCGCGCACGGCGCGCCCGGTGTCGGCCGCACGTTATCCGAAAGCGCCCCC
>VGRQ01000455.1 GCA_016875315.1 Deltaproteobacteria bacterium
CTCTTGACGCTCGAGTTCCAGCGCGACGGCAACTGGGAGACGGTCACCACCGGCTCGGGACGGCCGATCACCAACGGCCCCGACATCCTCGTCACCACCACCCCCGACCCGCTCACGCCCGACACCGAGCTGCAGACCTGGACATGGTACGCCGCGTGGCAGGCGGTGGCTCACGACGGCGACCGCACCGGCCTTCCCGAGGGCGTGTACCGGATCCGGGTCGAGGGCAACAGCTTCGTCGACGATGGCGCGTCCACCTGGCCCTGGGCCGCCGAGCCCTACCAGTTGTACTCGCCCGAGTTCCGCGTCGTGCCCGCTGCGGTGAGCCTCTCCGCGAGCGGCCGCGACCTGTCGGCGTGGCTCGCGGCGCCCGCCCGTGGCTACCGGCTGGTGGGGCTCGACGGCGCCGTGCGCGGGGCGAACCCCCTGCACGGCGACGAGGCCACGGTCGAGGCGGAGCTGGGTGACGGCAGCGTGTCCGTGGCCGTCGTCACCGGCGCGCACGCCGGCGGCGTGAGCACCTTCGCGGGCGCCATCCCCGAGGGCGCGGTGTCGGTGACCGTCACCGACCGCTTCGGCAACACCGGCACGCTGTCGCTCGCCGAGTGAAACGTTTCATCGCCGTGGCCGGCAACATGGGCGTGGGCAAGACCTCCCTCGTGGAGTTCTTGACCCAGGAGTACGGTTTCACGCCGGTCTACGAGCCCTACACCACCAACCCCTGGCTCGACGACTTCTACGCCGAGATGGGGAAGTGGGCCTACCACTCGCAGATCTGGTTCCTCACCCACAAGTTCCGGCTGCACCTCGATCTCAACGACAACGCCGGCATCGTCGTCCAGGACCGCACCATCTACGAGGACGCCGAGATCTTCGCCACCAACCTGCACCGGCAGGGCCACATGCAGGAGCGCGAGTACCGCACCTACATGGACCTCTACGCGGGCATGCGCCGCACCCTGCAGCCGCCCGACCTGATGATCTACCTGCGCTGCTCGGTGCGCGCGATCCGGCGCCGCATCAACAAGCGTGGCCGGGCGAGTGAGCTCGCGATTCCGACGGCCTACCTCCGCGGATTGAACGATCTCTACGAGTCGTGGATGGACAACTACGACCTTTCACCCAAGATCGTGTGGGACAGCGAGCGCGCGGACTACCTCACCCACCTCGTGGATCGCATCGAGTTCCGCCGGCGGCTGGCCCCCTTCATCAAGGGGTAGTCGCCGCCACCGGCACGCGCGCCGCCGTTGACGGTGGCCCGGGCGCCGACTATCACTCTGACGTTCACGTAAGAGTTGATGTCCACCGTGTCGCCCACCCTCCCGTCCACCATGCGCATCGGCGAGCTGGCCGAGCGCGCCGGGCGCACGCAGCGCACGCTGCACTTCTACGAGGAGCTGGGCCTGCTCACGCCGGTGAGCCGCACCAAGGGCGGCTTCCGGCTCTACGACGAGGAGTCCCTCGTCCGGATCCACTGGATCAGCCGCCTGCAGGAGATCGGCTTCTCGCTCACCGAGATCAAGGACTTCCTCACCGAGCTCCGATCCGCGCAATCGGCCCCCGAGATGATGAAGTCGCTCGAGGCCTTCTACGCGCAGAAGCGCGAGGAAACGCGCGCTCACCTGCTCCGCCTGCAGCAGCTCGACCACGAGTTCTCCGCCGCCCTCGACTACCTGCACGGTTGCCGCACCTGCGCGCCGCAGACGGAGAAGTCCGCCTGCGGTTGCTGCGAGGTGGAGGAGCACGCCGAGGCGGAGGCCCCGGTGCTGGTGGCCGCCGTGCGCGAGACCCCGAACGCCCAACCGGAAGTGTAGCCCATGTCGGTACAGCTCCCCATCTACCTGGACAATCACGCCACCACGCGCATCGACCCGCGCGCACTCGAGGCGATGATGCCCTACCTCACCGACGTGTTCGGCAACGCCGGCAGCCGCAACCACAGCTTCGGCTGGAAGGCGCAGGAGGGCGTGGAGCGCGCGCGCGAGCAGGTGGCCTCGCTCATCGGCGCCGACGCCAAGGAGATCGTCTTCACCTCGGGCGCCACCGAGTCCGACAACCTCGCGCTGTTCGGCGTGGCGCGCTTCTACAAGGACAAGGGCCGCCACATCGTCACCGCGCTGACTGAGCACAAGGCCATCCTCGACAGCTGCCACGCGCTCGAGAAAGAGGGCTTCGAGATTACCTACCTGCCCGTCGAGAAGGACGGCAGCGTGAGCCCGGAGGTCGTCGCCGCCGCGCTGCGCGACGACACCATCCTCGTGTCGATCATGTGGGCCAACAACGAGGTGGGCACCGTCAACGACATCGCGGGGATCGGCAAGGTCTGCCGCGAGCGCGGCGTGTTCTTCCACTCCGACGCGGTCCAGGGCATCGGCAAGATGCCCTTCGACGTGGCGGCGATGAACGTCGACCTCGTGAGCATCTCGGCGCACAAGATGTACGGTCCCAAGGGGATCGGGGCGCTCTACGTGCGGCGGGGCCGTCCCCGCATCCGGCTCGAGCCCCTCATCTTCGGCGGGGGACAGGAGCGCGGCCTGCGCTCGGGCACCGCCGCCGTCCACCAGATCGTCGGGCTCGGCGCCGCCTGCGCCCTGGCCCAGCAGGGGCTTGCCGAGGGCGAGGCGGACCGCATCCGCGCCCTGCGCGACCGCCTGTGGGACGGCCTGCGCGCCAACCTCGACGAGCTGTACCTCAACGGCTCCTGGGAGCGCCGCCTCCCCGGCAACCTCAACGTCAGCTTCGCCTTCTGCGAGGGCGAGGCGATGATGATGGCCATCAAGGACCTGGCGGTGTCGTCGGGCTCGGCCTGCACCTCGGCGTCGCTGGAGCCCTCGTACGTGCTGCGCGCGATGGGCGTCGACGTGGAGCTGGCACACACCTCGATTCGTTTCGGCGTGGGACGCTTCAACACCGAGGCGGAGATCGACTACGCGGTGCAGCTCGTCACCCAGAAGGTGGGGTGGCTGCGCGAGATGTCGCCGCTCTACGAGATGGTGAAAGAAGGCATCGATCTGAAGTCCATCGAGTGGGCCGCCCACTAGGAACAGGAGTCTCAAATGGCATACAGCAACAAGGTCGTCGACCACTACGAGAACCCGCGCAACGTCGGCTCGCTCGACAAGAACGCCGACGACGTGGGCACCGGCCTCGTGGGCGCCCCCGCGTGCGGCGACGTGATGAAGCTGCAACTGAAGATCAACGACGAGGGCATCATCGAGGATGCCAAGTTCAAGACCTTCGGCTGCGGCAGCGCCATTGCCAGCAGCTCGCTCGTCACCGAGATGGTGAAGGGCAAGACGGTGGACTTCGCGCTCGGCATCAACAACGCGCAGATCGCCGAGGAGCTGAAGCTCCCGCCGGTGAAGATCCACTGCTCGGTGCTCGCGGAAGACGCGATCAAGGCCGCCATCGCCGACTTCAAGAAGAAGCGCGAGGCCAAGCGCCAGCCCGTGGCGGAGTAGGCCATGGCGATCGAGGTCACCGACCGCGCCCGCAATCGCATCCGCGAGCTGGCGATGAAGCGGCAGACGCCCGACCACGTGTTTCGCCTCGGCGTGCGCGGCGGGGGCTGCTCGGGCCTGAGCTACTACGTCGACTTCGCGCCGAAGGCCGAGGAGAAGGACAAGGTGTTCGAGCTCGGCCCCGACGGCGAGAAGGTGAAGATCGTCATCGACCGCAAGAGCTACCTCTTCCTCAACGGCACCATCGTCGACTGGAAGTCCGAGCTGATGAAGACCGGCTTCGAGTTCACCAACCCGCTCGCCAAGACGAGCTGTTCCTGCGGCGAGTCCTTCACCGTCTGAGCCATGACCTGCCACGCCTGTCACGAGCCCGTCGGGGGCCCGGTGTGCGTCGGCTGTGGCGCCCTGCAAGCTCCCCCCGTCGACCCTGATCCTTACGCGATCCTGGGGCTGTCGAGGCGCTACCACCTGGCGCCCACCGAGGTGGAGGCGCGCTACCTGAAGGTGGCGCGGACCATCCATCCCGACAAGTTCGTGTCGCGACCATCGCGGGACAAGCAAGCGGCGCTGCAATGGACGGCGGCGGTACACGAGGCGCGTCGAACGCTCAAGGATCCCGTCGCGCGAGCGCGCTACCTCGCCACCGGCTCGGCCCGGCAGGACGAGCGCGGCCCGTCGCTCGACGGCGCCTTCCTGCAAACGATGTTCGACTGGCGGGAGGCCGAGGAGGAGGCCCCGGGCTCCATGGCTGCCCGTGCGGCGGCGCTACAGGGCGAGCTCGAGGCCGAGCTCGACCAGATTTTCTCTCGCTGGGAAGCGGGCGAGGGGGCGCTCGACGCCGTGCCCGATCGTCTCGCCCGGCTCAAGTACGTCACCGGGCTCTTGCGCCCGGCAGGGGAGTAGACCATGCCCAACATTGGGATCGACCTCGGCACCACCAACTCGCTGGTGGCGG
>VGRQ01000456.1 GCA_016875315.1 Deltaproteobacteria bacterium
TGGTGGCGGTGGCGCGTAGCGTGGTGCGCCCCTCCAGCGTGGTCACGTCGCTGGTGGTGAACGAGACGTTGCTCGCGTGGTCTTCTTCCTCGAGCTTCGCCTTCCACGCCGCGCGGAAGCCCTCGGCGCTCTCCGCGGTGATGCTGGACTGGAAGGGCGTGTACCAGGCCGCCACGAGCACACCACCGTCGCCGGTGCGACCACGGAAGTCCCAGTCGCTCCAGCGGCTCATGTGCCAGGTGGGAAGCACGAGGCGCACGCCGGCGTCGGGGAGATCGTAGACGCCGTCCTGCTCGGTGGCGGCGGCGGCGGAGAGCGCGAGGAGGACGAGACTAACCATGGGCTTTACCGACCTTGTAGGTTTTTGCGGTTGCAGTTCTACGGCGGCAACGACCCGACCAGCGAGCGCGTGACGACGTTCTCGCCGCTCCTGGCGAACGTTTGTCAATCGCCCAGCGCGGCAGCTCGTCGCTGCCGGGCCACCGCGGGAACGTTAGCGGCGAGCGATGCCGACGACCTTCCAGCTCCGCGCGTGGACCCGCTTCCGGGCCGGTCCCGCAGAGGTGTGGGCGCTCAAGACCGATCCCGAGAAGCTCGGCGCGGAGTTCCGCCCCTGGCTTCACTTCAGCGCCGACGCCGAGGCGCTGTCGCGCGCGCTCGCGGGTGCCGCCCCGGCGAGCATCGAGGGACGGCTGCGCGTCCTCGGCTTGCCCCCTGGCTTTGCCTGGCCGGTGCGGGTGCGCGAGGCGCAGCCGCCCCGCCGCTACGTCGATGTCTCGGAGAACGCGCTGTACCGGCGTTTCGAGCACACGCACCTGGTCGAGTCGACCGGCGACGGCGCGCGCTACCTCGACCACGTGGTCTTCGAGCCGAGCTTCGCCCCGAAGCTCATGGGCATCCTCACCGAGCGCCTGTTCGTGCACCGTCACCGGGTGGCGGCGCGCTCGCTGGAGGCCGACCCCCAGGTCACAGGGGTGACCGTGCTGCGCGTGCTCGCGGAGGACGAGCTCGAGACCCCCTCGCCCCGCCCTGCCTAGCGGGCGGTTAGCGGCCCGGCGCCATGCGTGTCCCTGTCTCGCTGCTCTCGCGCCTCGTCCCGGTGAATGTCGGCGTCGAAACCCTCGCCCAGACGCTGAACGCGCGCGTGAGCGAGGTGGAGCGCGTGGAGCACTTTTCCGACGGCGACGCCGTGCTCGAGTTCGACCTCGAGCCCAACCGGCCCGATCTCTTCTCGCTCGTGGGCGTGGCGAGGGACGTGGCCGCGATCTGGAACCTGCCGTTCAAGGGTCCGGAGCTGGCCGACCTCGCTGGACTCCCCGTCCTGGCGTCGCCCACCCTCGACATCCGCACGCCCAGGTGCCGGCGCTACGAGGCGCTACTGGTGGAGGGGGTGCGCGTGGGCCCCTCGCCCGCGTGGCTCGCCCTGGCAGTGCAGAAACTCGGGATGCGGCCGATCAACAACGTGGTCGATGCCGCCAACCTCGCGATGCTCGAGCTGGGCCAGCCGCTGCACACCTTCGACGCCGACCGCATCGAGCACGGCAGCATCGTGCTCCGCATGGCCAGCGAGGGCGAGCGCATCACGACGCTGGACGGGGTGGAACGGGCGCTGACGCCGGAGTGCCTCCTCGTGTGCGACGGCGAGCTTCCCGTCGCCATCGCGGGAGTGATGGGCGACGCGCGGAGCGAGGTGTCGCCGAGCACCACCCGGGTGGTGATCGAGTGCGCCGCCTTCGACATGGCGGCGGTGCGCCGGGCCTCCCGGCGGCTATCGCTGCGCACCGAGGCCTCCACGCGCTTCGAGAAGGGCCTGCCCGTCAGCGGCGTGCGGCCGGCGCTGGCCCGGCTGGCCCGACTGCTCTCGGAGGTGGCCGGCGGGCGCCCGGTGGCGCTGGCGGCGTCGGGCGAGGAGCTGCCCGCGCCCACCCGGATCGACCTCGACGGTGACATGATTCGCGCGCGCCTCGGCATGGCGGTGAGCGACGCCGAGATGCACCGCCTGTTCGCCTCGCTCGGCTTCGATTCCGGCCCGGGCTGGGTCGACGTCCCGGAGAGCCGACCCGACCTGCGCATCGCGCAAGACCTGGTGGAGGAAGTGGGGCGCCTGCACGGCTACGAGCACGTGGCGAGCGAGGCGCCCTCGATGCCCCTGGCGGCGCCGCGAGAGAACGCGGCCATCGTCGCCGCCCGGCGCCTCCGCGTGGCGATGTCGGCGCTCGGGTGGGACGAGGTGTACTTGCCGGTGTGGATCGGCGACGAGGAAGTCGAACGTTTCGAGCTCGACCGCGGCGCGCTCGTGGCCCTCCTCAACCCGATCGCCGAGAACTACCGCTACTTTCGCACCTCCGCGCTCCCGGCGCTGGCCGAGGCCGCCACGCAGAACGCCAAGGAGCACGCGCAGTTCGCCATCTACGAGGTGGGCCGCGTGTACCGCCGCGGCGCGAACGGGAAGGTGGAGGAGCGCCTCCACGCCGCCGGGATCGCGCTGGGTGCGGAGGCCGAGCTGCTGGCGGTGCGCGACGCGGTGCGCAGTTTCGCCCTCGCCCAGGGCATCGACGATGCCGTGTCGCGACATGAACACCCCCACCTGCATCCGGGCCGCACCCTGCGCGTCGGCCACGCCTGCACCGTGGGCGAGCTGCATCCACGGCTCGTGCGCGCCTGCGGCTTCCGCAAGGCGCCGGTCGCCTTCGAGATCGACCTCGAGGCTTGCCTCGGCGGCCGGCGCTCGGCGGTGCGCTACCGGCCGCCGCACCGCTTCCCCACCGTGGATCTCGACCTGAACGTGGAGGTGGGACCGCGGGTGGAGGCCGGCCGCGTGCTCGACGCGGTGCGCGCCGTCGCCGTCGCGAGCCTCCGCGAGGCCCGGGTGGCCGACGTCTACCCGCTCCCGGTGGGCGCGCGCCTCACCCTCGCCTTTCGCTTCGGCGCCGCGGATCGGAGCCTCGCTCTCGACGAGGCGATCGCCGGCCTCGACGCGGTGCGCGCCGCCTTGCGAGAGCAGGGTTGGTCACCCTCCTAGCCTTTCTCGCTTGCGACGCCTCCGCGCCGCCGGCCCGGGTGGTGGTGCTGGGCATGGACGGTCTCGAGTACACCGCGCTCGACCGCTACGCCGAGGACTTGCCCAACTTCGCCAGGTTCTTCGACGGGGCGCTGCGCGCGGACATGGAGGTGACGCGACCGATCATGTCGCCGATCCTCTGGACGACGATGGCCAGCGGCTACGGCGTGGAGGAGCACGGCGTTGGCGGCTGGACCAACGGGCAGGGCCGCTCCTTCACCGGTGCCGACGTGCGCGTGGCCCGCGTGTGGGACGTGCTCTCGGCCGAGGGGCGCGGGAGCGTGGTGTCGGGCTGGCTGATGACCTGGCCTGCGCCGGCGATCGAGGGTGCGCTGCTCTCCGACCGCTTCGTGTGGTCGGTGCCGATGTCGCGCGACCCCTCGCAGCCGGTCCACAGCGAGGATCGGGCCGTCACGACCTTCCCCGACAGCGTGGCCAGCATCGCGGCCGAGCTGTTGCCCACCGACGCCGAGCTGCGCGCCATGCCGCTTGGCTACCAGGTGGAGAAGTACGGTGCGCCCTCGCACCCGTTGCGGCGCGACGAGCTGCACACCCGGGTTTTCGAGGCCCTGTGGCCGGCGAACAACGCGGATTTCGGTGCCTTGTACCTCAACGGTGCCGACCAGGTGAGCCACATCTACTGGCCCTTTGCCGACCCCGGCATCCAGGCGACGATCCGCGCCGATCCGACGGCACACAAGCACGCGGTCGACGAGGTGCTGGCGAAGTTCCCGTCGCGACCGATGCCGGTGTACGGCGAACAGGGCCTCGACGCCACGGGACTGGCGGAGGCCGCGCGCTGGGTCCCCGACTACTACCGCTACCTCGACGGCGTGCTCGGCCGGGTGATGGACACCGTGGGGCCCGAGGTGACGCTCGTCGTCTGCTCCGACCACGGTTTCCAGGTGTCACAGAGCAAGCCCCTGGTCGACGGTCAGCACCACGAGATCGCGGTGTTCGCCGCGCGCGGTCCGCGGGTGAAGCCGCAGGTGGGCGCGGCGATGCACGTGTACGACGTGGCGCCCACCTTGTACGCCCTGCTCGGCTTGCCCGCAGCGGCCGACATGCCCGGCCGCGTGCGCGACGATCTTTTCGAGCTCGACGTGGCGGAGCCCGTGCCGAGTCGCGTGCTCGAGCGCGCCCAGATCGACGTGGGCGCCGGCGAGGGGGGCGCGGGCGACGAGGCGCTGCGCGAGCAACTCGAGGCGCTCGGCTACATCGACGAGGAGGGCCGTCCCAACACGGCCATCGGCGAGAGCCGCAAGCGCCCGGGCGACGGGCCAGGCGGGCGCGGGCCGCGCAAGCCGGGCGCGCGATAGGGCCCCGCGGTGAGCCAACTCGACCCA
>VGRQ01000457.1 GCA_016875315.1 Deltaproteobacteria bacterium
ACTACCTAGACGATCTCCTCCAGGACAACGGTGGCAGCCCGATGCTCGCCCTCGCGTCGTACAACGCCGGGCCGGGCAACACCCAGCGCTGGCTCGACGCCCTGCCGCCCGACACGCCGGTCGACACGTGGACCGAGTCGGTCACGTTCCGCGAGACCCGCCACTACATCAAGCGCGTGCTCTCCACCTACCTCACCTACCACCTGCTCTACGACGGCGGCGCCACCTACCCGGACTGGGGACGCTTCGTGGTCGACGCGCGACCGACCCGCTGAGCGACGACCAGCCCGTTTCTTGATATCGGCGCGCGGCATGTCCCGTCCCGAGCTTCCCCCCGTCGTCGCCGCCTTCGACGACGCGCAGCGCCGCGCGATTGCGATGCTGGCCGACGTCGTCGCCCGCCTGGAGGCGGGAATGTTTGCCCGCGACATCGTGGAGCTGGCGGAAACGCGGCTCGGCGTGTACGGCTTCACCACCTGGTTCCACCCGCCCGAGGTGGCCATCGGCGAGGCCATCGGCAAGGCGGGGCTCCACGTGCCCACCCGGGGCAGGGCGCTCGCCGGGGGCGACCTCGTGAGCATCGACCTCGGTCCCGGCACGGCCGAGGCCTACGGCGACATCGGCGTCACCCGCCTGTTTGGCGGCGGCGAGGAGCCCCACGTCCTGCGCGAGGCGCGGGAGTGTGCCCGCGCCTGCTGCGGGTACGCGAGCCGCTGGAAGACCTGCGGCGAGATCTTCGTCTTCGCGCAGGCCTGGGCGGTCAACAACCGCCTGTCGCTGGCCAACGAGAACGCCGTGGGCCACCGCGTCCTGGGCCGCGAGGGTCTGGTGGCCCGCGGGTTCCCCAGGTCGGCCCACCTCGCCACCTTCCTGCCGCGCAACCGCCTCCACCGGCTCCACCCGGTGCGGATGGACGGCATGTTCGCGGTGCGCCCCGTGCTCAGCGACGGCGCCCGCGCCGCGGCCTTCGAGGAGATGTTCTACATCCACGAGGACATCCGCTGCCTGCTCGGTCGCGCCAGCCTCGCCGACGTCGGGACGCTACCCGCGTAGGGGCTTGGCGGCGGGCCATCAGAATCGAACTGACCGGGCAACCCCTCTCGAGGCGCCCCGACCGGTTTTGAAGACCGGGGCCGGCACCAGCGCGGCAAGGCCCGCCACGCCCAGGCTATCGCCGTGGCGCTCCCGCTTCCAGCGCCGCGGCTAGCCCCCGGAGGCGAAGGCGCCGCCCGCCTCGGGCACGAAACGCTCCCCGTCGAAGGCGTATCGCTCCACGCCCTCGAGCTCGCGGGCACCGAGGGTGTACACGCAGAAGTGCGCGGTGCGCCCTTTCCGTGGCAGGTGGGCATAGCCGGAGGCCCCGGGGTCGATCTCCACGATGGGCTGGCCCTCGCGGGGGATTGGCACGCGGTAGCCGTGGTGCTCGTGGCCGTGGACCACCGCGCGAACTCGCTCGTGTCGCGACAACACGGCCTCCACCTCCGCCGCGTCGGCCAGTGCGCGCGTGGACGGGCCGTAGCGCTCGCCCCTGCGATTGCGCAGCGGGTAGTGCAAGGCCACCAGGGCGGGCGCCGAGCCCGCGCCGAGCGCGCGGTCGAGCGCATCCCGTCCCGCGGGTCCCACCTCGCCCCGGCTGAGCCAGTCGGGGTGGGCGTCGCGCACCAGCACGATGTCCCAGTCGCCCTGTCGCGACACGCGAACGGTGTCAATCTCGCCGAGGAACTGCTCGTAGCGGCCCCGGCTCTCGCCGGTGTAGGCGTCGTGATTGCCGGGGATGCACAGGAAGGGGCGCTGCCGCAGCGGCGCGAGCAACTCCAGCGCCGCGCCGAACTCGGCCTCGGTGGCGGTGGCGGTGAGATCGCCCGTGCACAGCACCACGTCGGGGTCGAGCGCCAGCACGTCCCGCACGAGGGCAGCCTGGCTCGCGACCGAGAAGTGCGCCGAGCGTCCGAGGACATAGAGGTTGACGGCGCCCGCGAGGCGCTTGTTCCAGAGCTCGCCGAGCGACGGCCGCCGCTCCACGTGGATGTCGGTGATGTGGGCCACGCGCATGGCCCTGGTCTAGCCCGCCGCGTGATAGCCGCGCGCTCCATGGACGACGCCCGGCGAGTGCTGGTGACCGCGGCCGAGGCCCGCGCCGGGGTCGAGGTGCTCCCTCGCGGGGGCGCGCCGGCGAGGGGCCAGGTGGTGCGCGTGGAGCGCGGCGGCGTGGTCCTCGCCCTCGCGGGCAGCCCGCCCTCCCCTGGCACCGACGTGCGGTGCTGGCTCAGCGTCGACGGCGTGGCCTTCACCTTCGAGGCGAGCGTGCTGCGCAGCGGGATCGACGTGCCGGATCGCTCCCAGGGTGGCGTGCTGCTCGGCTTCATCGACGGCTGGTCACGCGCCAGCAACGAGCCGGGCGGCTTCACGCTCGCGGCGATGCCCGCCTCCGGGGGCGTGCTCGGGCTGAACGAGGGCTCGGTACACGCCATCGAGCTGCACCCCGAGGAGTGGCTGGTGAGCGCGCCCGCGGCCTTCCCGCTGGTGTTCGTGGAGGGGGGTCGCCTGCGCCTGCGCGTGGGACCGGGCGACCGCGCGCCGGTCGAGGTCGGCGCCACCGTCTGCGCCGTCACCCGCGCGCAAGACCACATCCTCTACCGGCTGGCGATCGACGAGGTGACCGACCCGGAGCGATACCGCGACGCCCTGGGCGCGGCGCGGGCCGCGTTGAAGCTCTAGTACACCACCTCGAGGCTGTACCCGAAGCTCAACTCGGCGAGCACCTCCACCTCGAAGGCGCCGCCCGGGTCGGTGACGAGCAACACCTCGGTGGCGTCGAGGACCACCAGCCGCCCGTCGGGCAAGAACGCGGCGTCACGCGGGAAGGCGAGCCGCGACTCGTGCTCGTCGGGCGGGAAGCGCTCGATCTCGTTGCCTTCGAGGTCGAGCCGCACCACCTGGCCGTGGCCGGCCATCGAGCCGAGCACGGTGCCGTCGTCGAGCATCCGCGGGCCGTGAATCCAGAGCGAGCTTTCCGGCGAGCGCTCCGGCGGCCACACCCACAGCTCCCTCGGCTCCTCGTCGCCCTCGACGAGGAAGGCGGTGAGCGTGTCGTTGGGCACCTGGCCGTCGAGGTTGTCGAGCTGGGTGACGAGGATGTACTCCTTGCCGTCATACACGCCGCGCGACATGCCCGAGGGCGCGCCGGCGTGTCGCGAGGAGAGCACGCTCAAGTCCCAGAGGAGGCTCCCCGAGGTGTCGATCGCGAGCACGTCGCCGCGGTAGGTGTCGGCCACGAGCACCGTGCCGTCGCCGAGCGCGTCGACCCCGTGGGGGAACGTCAGCGGGCCGCCGAGCTTCTCGTCGTAGCGCCAGGAAACGGCCCCGTCGTCGTCCGCGATCACGAGGCCCGCCGCAGTGTCGGGTGGCAGGCGGGTCCAGGCGACCAGCGTCTGCCCGTCGTCGAGGCGGCGCGCGCCGAAGGCCCCGGCGTCGGGCTCGGGCGTGAGCGACCACGTCACGTTGCCGTCGAGGTCGAGCTCGAGCGCGGCCGGCGCGTCGAAGTCGGCGAGGTTCATCTGGCCGGAGACGAGCAGGCGCGGCTCGGTGGCGGGCAGCGTGGCCGCGCCGGTGTCGGGCTCCACGGGACAGCCGAGCAACACCGCGATCATTCGGCGCCGCTCGCGCAACGGAAGCCGAGCAGCGCGCTCCGCCCCGCCACGGGGATCGCCATGCGCAGGGTGGCGCGCGCGCTGGCCTGCGACCAGGTGGAGGGGCCACGCACCGTGACCAGCATCTCGAGGCTGCTCCCGGTGGGGTTCTCCGCCGGGCTCTCGCCGTAGTAGTCGGGCGCGAACCAGTCGCTGACGATCTCCCAGGCGTTGCCGACCATGTCGGCCAGATCGAAGGGACTGTTGCCCGCGGGGTACATCGCCACCGGGCCGATGGGTGCGCCGCAGCCCTGGAGGCGGGCCCGAGCGCAGTCCGGGGCCTCCGGTCCCCACGGGAAGACCCGGCCGTCGGTGCCCCGCGCCGCGTACTCCCACTCCGCCTCCGTGGGGAGCCGCCCGCCGGACCACTCGCAGTAGGCTTGCGCCTCGAGCCGCGTCACGCCCACCACCGGCCAGTCTACCCGGGACTGCGGGTCGTAGCCGGTGTAGGGGCGCGCGCAGGCACCCGCGCCCACGCAGGCATCCCACTGGCCCTGTGTCGTCTCGGTGCGCGCGACGCGGAACGCCGACAGCGAGACCAGATGTTCCGGTCCCTCGTTGTCGCGACATTCCACGCGGTCGCAACCCATGGAGAAGCTGCCCGCCGGGATCGCGACCCAATCCACGGCGAGTCCAATCGGGATCACGGCGAGCAGCATCGGGAGTTCGGTGCCCGGCTCGGCGCCGGGGGATGTCAACCCCGCGTCAAACCA
>VGRQ01000458.1 GCA_016875315.1 Deltaproteobacteria bacterium
GGGGGGGGGGCCCAAGTGCCTAGAAGGGGCCGCAGGACATCGACATCGACATCGACATCGCCCAGCGTCCCTCCCCCGCTTGCGGGGTCCGGCAACCTGAGGCCGGCCGGTGGTCGAAGGCCGGGAGGGGGCCGCAGGACATCGACATCGACATCGACATGGACATCGCCCGCCGTCTGGCCTCGCTCAGAACACCACCACCATCGCCCCCTCCGGCAAGGCCGCGTACACCACCTCCACGTCGCGCAGGTGCAACACGATGCAGCCCCAGCTCATCCGCCGGTCGCCCGCGTCGTTCCACTCGCTCGCCCAGCCGTGGAAGCCGATGCCGCTGCCGAGGCGGGTGTCGCGCGGCGTGGTCCTCCGGTCCCGCCATGCGCGTGCGATGGCCTCGGCCGTGGCCTTGTCCACGAGACCCTCGGCCAGGCCCCTCGCCGCGTCGTAGGCGTTGGGGTAGTTGATTCGCATCCAGTGGCCCCCGTAGTAGGCGGCGAAGTCGCCCTCGAAGGGACCGGTGGACTTCTGCACGAGGTAGTACAGCCCCACGGGCGTCCGGTTGTCGCCGCGCCGCTCTTTCGGGCCCTCCGCCTGCCCGAAGCCCACCTCGTAGCGACCGATCTCCGTGCCCCCGTTGTAGATGCGAAGCTCCCGCTCCGCGTGGCTGACCACCGCGAGCACGGGCGCCTCGGTGGGGTCGGGGAGGTCGATCCGCGCCGCCACGAAGGCCGACAGCGGCTCCACCGTCCCGAGGAGCCCGGCGGTGATCTCCACCCCGGTGGCGACGGCCTCGCCGGCGCGCACTGGCCCCTCGGCGCGGGTCGCCGTCGCGCCGTCCACCCAGAACGTGACGCTCCTTCGCTGGTGATTCTCGAAGTAGTCGATGTCCACCGCGAGGTGGTCGCCCTGCACCCGCAGCATGCCGTCCGCCGGAGCGCGCACCGTGCCACCCGCCTCCGCGAACCAGCAATCCTCGCCACAGGCCCCGAAGTCATCGAGCGGCGCGACGAAGCCGTTGGCCACCGGCGACTCGCCAGGGAGGTAGTCCAGGAAGGGGTCGGTCGCGAGGTCGAGGAGCATGCCCGTGGGGACAATGCCGCTCGGGGGCGGGTTCCGCTACGCCCCCCGCAGGTGAAGCAAGCGCCCGTCAACCTGCCGTTCCTCCGCCCAGAGCCGCTGGTCCCAGGTGCGCCCCGGCCGCTGGTCGAACACCACCAGCCAGCCCTCGCGTTCGCCCAGGCGGTCGAGGTAGGTGCAGAGTTGCTCCACGCCGTCGCGGAGCACTCGCTCCGGCTGGTCGCCGGACGCGCGCACCCGCTTGAGCTCGAACACCGCTCGCCCTCCGCCCATCTCCACGCACAGGTCCACCCGTCCGGTGCCAGCCGCGTACTCTCGATGGACCTGCCCCCCGCCGTTGACCACGCGCTGCAGGTAGGCCATGAAGCAGAGGTGGACGAAGGCCTCGCGGTAGTGTTCCGGGGTGTTCCGCTCGCCGAACTCGGAGTGCTCGCGCCACCACCCGAGGAAGTTGTCCACGAGCACGGTGGCGTCGAGACTGCCATCGGCACGCTTCCACGCGCGGTCCGGGAGGCGGAGGTTGTCTTGCACCACCAGCGACAGCTCCCGGGCGATCACCTCCCGGTAGATGGGATTGGCGATCTCCGGTGGCCGGGCCCGCGGCGCCACGAGGCCAAGGTCGATGCAGTAGGTGAAGTCGTCGGAGCTCGCATCGACGGCCCCCGTGCCCTCGAGGATCGGCGCGATCACGCGCGCCACCCTGGGCTCGCGCAGGCGCTGGCCGAGGCTGTCGAGGTGGGTGGTGCGAGAGAGGATGAGGCGCTCCCGCGCCTCGGTCACGTGCGCGCGCTCGACAGGGCGCGACCGGTCCGGCACCAGCTTGTCGACGCAGATCCCGGCGAGCGCGTTCACGAGGAAGGGCTGGCCGCGGGTGAGGCGATGGGCCTCGTCAACCGCCTCCGGGGAGAAGGCCTGCCCGGTGTCGGCGGTGTGCTGCGCGTAGAGCGTGGCGATCTCGAGGCCGGTGAAGTTCTGGAGGGTGATCGACTCGGCCTTGATGTTGAAGGGCGAGCCGGGGTTGAGGGCCGCTCCGTCCTTGGCTTCCGCCAGGTAGTCGCGGAGGTCGCGCATGCCGACGAGCGCCACCGAGGCGGGAAAGTGATCGGGGCGCGCCGGGAAACCCGCCCGGAGCTGGCGAAGCAAGCTCACCAGCACCGCCCCCCGCACGACGTCGGCCTCGTCGAGAAACACGGCGAGCCGGACGGGGGCGAGATGGGCCGCCCAGGCCATCAGCAAGTCGTTGAGCTGGGTGCCGATTGCCGAGCCCGTGGGCGCAGGCGGCCGTTGCCCCTCGGGAAGGACGATGCTGGCCGCGCGGAGGGCTCGGAGCCAGATGGACTCGGCCATTCCGAGGTCGTCGATGCCCTGGCTCTCCTCCAGCGTGGCGAACACCGCGACGGTGCCGCGCGCGCGGAGGTCGGCCGCGAGCGCGCTGATCGCCGTGGTCTTTCCCGTCTGCCGGGCGGCATGGACGACGAAGTACTGTTCCCGATCAACCAGAGCTTCAACGCCCGGCAACCTCGCAAGCGCCGGCAGCATGTAGTGTTTCCGCAGGTCGCAGGGGCCGGTGGTGTTGAAAAATCGCTTCACAACTCTCCTTCTACCACCACCTGCCGCCCCACCACCACGCGGAGGCGCGTGGCCCGGGCGGGCGGCACGAAGCGGACGCCCTCGCCCTCGGCGAGAACGGTGCCATCCGCGTCGTACGCGGTCCACCGGCGGGCAGGTTCGCCCTCGTCGAAGCCGGTGGCCGGGGCGGTGAAGGCCTCGCCCGCGCGTGACAGTCGGGCGGTGTGTACCGGGCGCGCCGCCGGAGGCGGCGGAGGGCCGGCCGGGTCGAGATCGTAGAAGGCCGGGTCGAGGGGGTGGTCGCGCCAGTCGCAGTGCGTGTGACCGGTGTCGTAGGTGGCCACGTAGTCGGCGCCGAGACCGTCGCAGATCTCGGCCAGCGCGTCGGCGCTCATGTCGCTCACGTCGATGTCACACGCGTCGCCGTACATGTGACGCGAGTACTCGGCCCCGCCCACGCTCGCGTTGTAGCTTGGGTTGCGGTAGCCGCTGTTCACCGCCACCGGCCCGCCCACCGCGTCGCGGACTTGCTGCATGAAGTCCACCACGTGCGTCTGCATCACGCCGTACTGGCCCTTCCAGTCGTAGAGATACTCGCCGAGCACGAAGTTGGGCGCGATCTCCAGCTCGGCGCTGTAGGCGGTGATGTCGATGAAACGCGCCGGCACCGAGTACTGCTCCGAGCCGCCGTAGGGTGCCGGGTAGGCGTAGTCGCTGCCCCAGGCCGCGTCGTAGGGCACCACGTCGAGGCACACCGAGTGGTCGCGCGCGGGGCCGAGGTAGCACGGCCCCGCCGTGCTCGAGGCGCTGTCGCTGGTATCGCCGGTATCTCCCGGGTCGGCGCTGTCGGCCGGGGCCCCGGTTTCCTCCCACGCGGTGCCCGCCGCCGTGTCGACGAGATCGTCGCTGTCGAGGCCGGGCCTGGCGTAGCGCGCGCCGGTGGGGTCGGTGCAGGCGAGGAGGAGGATCACGGCCGGCGCCTATCCGGTTAGCAACGCGGCATGTTGTACTTCTTGCTTGCCTGTCCCGAGCCCGAGAAAGAGGCCACCACCCACGAGGCCGAGGCGGGCAACGAGGAGGACTACCTCGGCGGCGCCGAGGCGGTGCGGGTCACCGCGCCGGCCAACGGCGAGACGGTCGCGAGCACGTTCACGCTCTCCTACCGGGTGGGCGAGGCGGTCCGCGCCGTGGAGCTCTTCGCCAACGACGCATCGGTGGCCAGCGCCACCGAACTCGACGGCTCGCTGGTCGTCACCCTCGACGAGGGCAAGTACGAGCTGGCGCTGGTCGGCTACGACGGCGACGAGGAGTTGTCCCGCGACACCCTCTCGGTGCGGGTGAGCGACGGCGGCAGCTGGGTCACCATCACCTCCCCGAGCGACGGGGCCGAGGTGGCCAACCCGGTCACCTTCACCGTCACCTCGTCGAGCGACGTGGGGGTGGTGGAACTCCTCGCCGACGGCTGGTCGATCGGCACCGTCGACACCGACGGCGACGGCGAGGGGACGCTGAGCTACACCTTCTCCGGCACCGGCTACGCGCGCGAGATCCAGGCGGTGGGCGGCACCGCCACCGACGAGATCAGCGTCACCGTCACCCCGGAAGAGACGCCCAGCGAGTCGACCTTCAACGACATCGTGTGGAAATACCTGGAAACTTACCCGACCGACGGCACCAACGGGTACTACTGGCCGTCCGGTTCGGACTGGGCGGGCACCACCCGCGACATCTGGTACCTCGACACCCTGGTGGCCGAGG
>VGRQ01000459.1 GCA_016875315.1 Deltaproteobacteria bacterium
GACGGCGACAGCAGCGTCTATGGCGGTGCACCCGAACTCTGCGACGGCAAGGACAACGACTGCGATGACGACATCGACGAGTCGTGTAGCGACGAACCGTCGTGGCCACGCACGTGGACGGTGGCGACGAGCGCGAGCGCGGTGATCACCACGCCCGCCGAGTCCGAGTTGGGCATGCCCACGCTCGCCGCCGACTACAACGGCGACGGCTACACCGACCTAGTGCTCGGCGCCCCCTACTACGACGGCTACCCGAACTGGTGGGGCGCGGTGTACTTCGTCCCCGGGCCGCTCGCCGACGTGACCGACGTGGATGGCACGACGGGGGTGATCGTGCGGGGGCCCGACGCCGAGTGGCAGGTGGGCGAATACCTCGCGGCCGGCGACGACTACGATGGCGATGGTTGCGATGATAGCTTCCTCGCACGCTGCGATCGCTACGATGGCTGCTGGTTCAGCGGCGCGAGCGTCGCTACAGGCGTGGCGACGGACGTGGGCCACCTGGTGAGCCTCGCGGACGACGAGCTGCAGACCGCTCGACCCGGCTCCGCCGGCGACATGTCGGGCGACGGCTACGACGACCTCGTTTTGCTCACGTACGTGGCGGGTTCGAGCACCAACGAGGATGGTCGCATATCGATGATCGCGGGGCCCTTCCTGGACGACGTGGCGACATCCGACGCGACGGCGGTCGTGAGTGGAACAGCTGACTTCCGAGTGGGTCGCCACGCCTGGGCCGGCGGCAGCGACCTCGATGGCGACGGACAGAACGACCTCGTGATCCCAGCCAGCAGCGGCGCCGTCGATACCGACGAGATCGACGCGGTGCTGATCCTGAGCGGCCCACTGGCGGGCGGGACGGCGACGGAGGCCGACGCGGTTCTCGAACTCGCGCCCGAAACGAGCGCCGACCTCTCGGTGAAGATGCTCGGCGACATCGACGGGGACGGTACCGTCGACCTCGCCCTGGGCTTGCCCAACGCCGACGACGCCGGGCCTCTCTCCGGCAAGGTGCTCCTGGAACTCGGGCCCGTAGCTAACGGCGTTTCCGCCGGGTGGTCCGACCTCGTCGCGGTCGGCGAGGGTACCGTCGACAGCGCGGGCTGGGACGTGAGCGCCATCGAGACGAGCGGGGCGCCGGGCATCCTGCTGGTGGGGGCGCCCGGAGGCAACGGCACCGCCCCCTACTCGGGCGTGGTCTACGGGATCGCGATGCCCGCCTCGGGCACGATCGACCTTGCCGACGTGACCGAGCGCTGGGCGGGCGACTCGTGGAACCACAATTTCGGCGCCGGGCTGGTCGCCGGGCACGACCTCGACGGCGACGGCCTCCTCGACCTCGTGATCGGCGACCCGGCCTACGTGGCCTATGGCGGCGTGTTCATCTTCCCCGAGCCCTAGACCGCCGCCGGATAGGGATCCCCCATGCAAAGCCCCTCGATCCCGAAGGCCGACTGGCTCGCCTACGGCATCTTCGGCACGGTACTGTTCCTGGTGCTCAAGCTGCACCTGCTCCCGGCGCTGTTGTCGGGGCTCCTCGTCTACGCGCTGGTGATGTTGCTCGTGCCGGTCCTGCGCGTGCCTTCCCTGGGGCGGGACGGGACGCGCCTGCTCGCGGTGGCGCTCATCGCCGCCACCACGATCGGCATCGTCACCGGGGCGGGCTTCGGCATCGTGGCCTTCGTGCGCACCGGGAGCGAGGGCCTGCCCAAGCTGGCGCACAGCATGGCGGCGATCATCGAGGGCTCACGCGACCAGTTGCCGAGCTGGGCACTGGCGTACTTGCCCACCGATGCCGAGGAGCTACGCCTGTTCACGGTGGAGTGGCTTCGCACCCACGCGGATCGCTTCGGCGTGGCCGGCGCCGGACTCGGGCGCGCCATCGCCCACATCATCACCGGCATGGTGGCCGGGGCGCTCATCGCGCTCGAGACGGCGGTGCCCAAGGAGGCGCCAGGCGCCCTCTCGGTGTCACTGCGGGCACGGGCGCGGCGGCTGGGGCTCGCCTTCCGCAACGTGGTGTTCGCGCAGGTGTGGATCAGCGCCTTCAACACGCTACTCACCGCCATCTACCTGGCGGTGGCCCTGCCGGCGCTCGGGGTAAACCTGCCCTTCACCAAGACGCTCATCGCCGTCACCTTCCTCGCCGGGCTCATGCCGATCCTCGGCAACCTCGTGTCGAACACGGTGATCTTCGTGGTGAGCCTCTCGCAATCCCTGGGGCTCGCGGTGGCCTCGCTCGCCTACCTCGTGGTCATCCACAAGCTCGAGTACTTCCTCAACGCGCGCATCATCGGCGGGCACATCCGGGCCAAGGCCTGGGAGCTGCTCATCGCGATGATCATCATGGAGGCGGCGTTTGGGATCGGCGGGCTGGTCGCCGCGCCCATCTTCTACGCCTACGTGAAGGACGAGCTGCGGGCGCTGCGGCTGGTGTGACCCGCCGCGCGGGAAGCGGAGGGGGGGTCCGTACCCATCCCCCCGAGAATCGGACACTCGCCGCGGTCATCGACCAGAAAATAGGACTCGGCCGGTCGTGGCGAGGCAGGCGCCACGGGAAAACGCCGACTTCTCGCGAGGGGCACTTGCCCGGGGGGCGCTGATCGAGGCCAACCGGGGTCTCGGAGTCCTATTTCTTGCGGGATGGGTAGGGGCGGTGTCGCGTTTTCGAGGGGATGACCTACGCCGCTATCGTCGCGACAGACAAGGCACTCTGCCGCGGCACCCATCCAGGCGGGCGCGGCGAGCCTCGACCACCGCTTGCGCCCCCCCGCGAGCTCGTCCCGCCGAACGTCTCGGGAAGCAACCGGGTAAGCAGCGCCGCCATGGGAGTCGGTCGCACGGCGCTGTTCCTCGTGCCGGTGGCGCTTGTCGCCCGCGGCATCGGCTTCGTCGTCCCGATCGTGATCGCGGGCTGGTTCGGCGTGCAACCGGCGACCGACGCCTTCTTCTTCGCGTTGTCCGTCCCCAGTTTCCTCCTGGTGCTAGCCTCGAACGCGATGGGGACGGTGGTCGTACCGCCGCTGGCGCAGCTGCGCGTCGACGAGCCGGCGCGGTTGCCGGGCGTCGTCACCGGCGCCGCGCTGCTGGCGGCGGGGCTCACGACCCTCGCCGGGGCCTTCTTCGCCCTGCTGGTGCCGCACGCGCTCCCGCGCTTCACCGCCTTCGACGCCGCCACCCAGGCGCTGGCGGTGCGCTTCACGTGGGAACTCTTGCCCTTCGTGGCGGGCGTGGGCGCGATCAGCGTGGTGCGGGCGGCGTGCGAGGGGCTCGGCGCCTTCCGGGCGGCCGGCTTCTCGCCGGTGGCACGCAGCGTGGCGATCATCGGCGTGGTGGCCGCCGGTCGCGACACGGGGCCGGCGATCCTGCCGCTGGCGCTCTCCCTCGGCGCCGCCTCGGAGTTGCTATGGCTCTGGGGCGTGCTCGCCCGCGAGGGGGTGTGGCCGGGGCGTCCGAGCTGGCCGGCCCAGATGGCGGTGGCCGTCGCCGCCTTCGGCCCGGTGCTGGCCGGCGAGACGATGGTGGCGCTCAACCTCGTGGTCGACAAGGCCTTTGCGGCCGGCTTGCCCGAGGGCAGCGTCACCATCCTCGAGTACGCCGACCGCGCGCGGCTCATCCCCCAGACCTTGCTCGAGAGTTCCCTGGTGGTGGTGGCCTTCCAGGCCTGGGCCACCGCGCGCGCCAAGGGTGATCCCTCCGCCGAGCGCGCCGCCGTGCAGCAGTCGCTGCGCTGGGTGTTCCTCCTCGCGCCGCCTGCCCTGGCGGGGATGGTGGTGGCGCGCGAGGTGCTGGTGCGCACGCTGTTCTCGCACGGCGCCTTTCCCGAGTGGGGGGTCGATGACTGCGCCAGCGCGCTCGCGGCCTTCGTGCCGGGGATCTTCGCGTCGCTGGTGGGCACGCTCCTGGTCAAGGCGCACATCGTGGCCGGCCGATACCGGCTGGTGATGGGTCTCGGGGTGGTGTCATTCGTGCTCAACGCGGCGCTCAACGCGATTTTCCGCGAGCCGCTGGGGCTCACCGGGCTCGCCTTGTCGACCTCGGTGACCACGTTGTGCGTCACTGCGTGGTCGTGGTCGCGACTGCAGATCGGTCGCCCGGCGCTCGACGGCCTCGCCGTCCTCGGGCTGGCCACCCTCGGTACCGTGGCCCTGTTCGGGCTCGAGCCCGCCTCGCTCCTCGACCCCGCGCTCTACCTCGCGGCGCTGCCCTTCCTCGGCCTGCTCGCCGTGGGCGCCCACCGGGCCCGGGGGCCGGCATGAGCGCCCTGCTCGTTGCCATCCTGCTCTTCTTCCCCTACATCGACGCCAAGCTCGCGCTCGACCTGGGCCCCTGGCACGCCGACGCGCCGCTGGCCGACCTCGCCGCGCTGCTGCTGGTGCCGTTCGGCCT
>VGRQ01000460.1 GCA_016875315.1 Deltaproteobacteria bacterium
TCGGTCCCCTCCCGGCCTTCGGCCCCCTCCCGGCCTTCGGCCCCCTCCCGGCCTTCGGCCACCGGCCGGCCTCAGGTTGCCGGACCCCGCGGGCGGGGGAGGGGAGGTAGCGAGATCGGACCCCTCCCGGCCTTCGGCCCCCTCCCGGCCTTCGGCCACCGGCCGGCCTCAGGTTGCCGGACCCCGCAGGCGGGGGAGGGGAGCTTGGTGAGGGTGTTCTACGGCGTGAAGAGCGTCTGCTGCGGCGTGGGACGCGCCCAGGGGCTCACCCAGCCGCCGCGCTCGCGGGCGAGGGCGTCGTATTCCTCGGTTCGTAGCTCCGGGGCGAGGGCCACGAGGGTGCCGGGAGCCACCTCGTCGAGGTCGGCGACCTGGCGCGCGTGCACCATCGGGCGCGCGGGGAGGTCGATCCAGCGGCCGATGCGCTCGGCCGCGTCGTAGAGCAGGGCACCCTTGGTTTCCCGCCGCTCCACGAAGGATGTTCGCTCGGTGCTGCCCGGCATCCACACGCGGGCGCGGCCCAGGGCGAGGCACTGGCGGGTGTGGATGTGGCCGCAGAGGATGTCGTGGACGGTGGCGGGGATGTCGCCCGCGGCCACGGTCTCGTGCCCCGGGCGGGGGCGGAAGGTGAATCCGGGCACGCGCGCGCCGTCGAAGGCGTTGTGGGCGAGCACCAGGTCGATGGCGTCGTGACACAGCCGCGCGGCGGCGATCGCCCAGTCCGCGGCATCGCGAATGAAGGGCATCGCGACACAGCGGTGCCGGCCGAGCGAGAAGGCCGTGGGCTCGTCGAACACCCGCACCCCGGGGCCCAACTCGCCGAGGTGACGGCGCAGTCCCCGGCGGTCGTGGTTCCCGGGCATCACCACCGTCGGCACCACGCGCCCCACCTCGGCGAGGGCCTCGATCGCGTCGTGGACCGCGCGCGGCGGCGGCTGGGAGCGGTCGAACAGGTCGCCGGTGTGAACCACCGCGTCCACCTGTCCATCGATGGCCAGGCGCAGTGCCGTCCGCATCGCGGCGAGGTGGTCGTCGGACCGGCGCCAGCCCGGTGGGGCCCCGGCGTAGTAACGATCCACGCCGAGGTGAGTGTCACTCAGGTGGAGCAGGCGCACGCGGCCCTAGTCGAGATCGTGGCTAAACGCCGGGACCTCGTAGCGGAAGCGGGTGCTGCCGATGCTGAACTTCGCGCCGTGGACCAGTGGAATGCGCGTTCCGGCCTTGCCGTTGCAGGAAAGCGGCACCCAGAAGGCCTTCTGGCTCAGGATGTGCTTGCCCCCCTCCCACGTGACAGCGGCCACCACGCCGAACGCAAACCAGGCATCCACCCGCACCATGCCGCCGTTGCCGAAGGTGATGCCTTTCACCTGGGGATACCAGAACTTGTTGGGGTCGCTCATCAGGATGATGCGCGCGTTGTCTTGCGCGTGGGTGGACTCCTGCATCTTCTTGAGGGCCGAGAGGTTGAAGGCCATCGTGCCCTCGGCCCGGCTGTCGGCCATGTGGGGCGGCAGCGCGTCGGGAGAGTAGGGCATCATGTACTGGATGACCCGGCCGTTGTAGAAGGTTTCCCGGTCGTCGAGGTAGGCGAGCGAGAACTTGCCGATCTGGACCTCGTCGCCGCTCTTGAGGCGGTGCTCGGCCACCTGCTTGCCGTTGACGAGGATGCCGTTCTGCGACTGGAGGTCCTGGATCACCGTCCGCTCCGGGGTGACGGTGATGCGCGCGTGGTCTCTCGACACGCTGAGGTTGGGCAACACCAGCGTGCAATCGTCGTTGCGGCCGATCGTCGTGTCGCCCGGCGCGAGCGAGTAGACGAGGCTCTTGGTGGCCGAGAACCGAACGAGGAGGCGAGGCACGGGCCCCGCTAACGCGCGGCGTCGTTGATCAGGTAGGCCACGGCCACCGCGAAGGACAGCGTCAGCCACAGGAGTGTCCGGCGGTCGAAGCTCCGCGCCGCGTCTTCCTTGCCCTCCTCGGCGAGCGTGGTGCTGCGCACGACGGCGAGTAGGCCCGCGATGACGACGAGATAGGCGCAGACGTAGAGCTTGTCGAGCAAGGTGAGGTAGCCGATCTCGGGCAGGTCCTCGTTGCTGGTGATCTGCAGGGCCACGATGGTGAGCAGCGAGGTGATGCCGATGCCGGTGCGGGTGTCGACGTGGCCCGGGCGGAACAGGAACATCAGCACCCCGCTCACGGCGGCGCAGAGGATGGGGAGCAGGAGCTTCACCGCGTAGGCGAGGATCGGCCGGGCGATCGGCACCTCGATGCGCGCCCGGGAGTACGTCTCGGGCTCCGACTGGCGCGGGTCGCCGAACTGCGTCTCGTAGCGGTGGGCCTCGATCACCAGCGCGGGCTTGCCGATCTCGAAGCCGGGGAGGGTGAGCATGGGGTTGATGGTGATGCCGTCGGACTCGTAGATCACGCCCTGCACCGGGTCGACGGAGTCCTCGAAGATGATGCCGAGCACCTGCTTGTCGAAGGGGTAGTCGTAGAGCGGGAGCTTCTGCGAGAAGCCCCCCTGGAAACGCACCACCTGGTAGAAGGAGCCGTCGTCGAGTTCCTCCGGCTCCTCGAAGTTCACCTCCTCCATGTGGCCCCACAGCTCGAAGGGGTTGATGAACTCCATGGAACTCGCCGGGTCCTTGTCGCCCGACCAGCGGAACCAGATGTAGCCGTCGGCCATGAAGCTGTGCGAGCGCAGGTCGATGGCCATGATGTCGTTGACGTGAACGCCGACCTTCACGGTGGTGGGCCCGGTCGGCTCGGCGGGCGCGGCGTCGTCGGCGGTCACCCCGTCGGGCTCGCCCTCGGCAGCGGGTTCCGGGGCTTCCTGGGCGAGGGCGAGAGCGAACAGGGTGGCGAGCATCCGGCGATCCAAGGGCATTCGCGCCCTGGAGTCAAGCCCATGTCGCTACGCGCCCGGCAACGCGACCGTCACCCGGGTGCCCTGGCCGGGTCGCGACCAGACGTCGACGCGCCCGCCGTGGTCGGCGACGACACGCTGCACCACGGCGAGCCCGAGCCCCGTGCCTCGCTCCGCCTTGGTGGTGAAGAAGGGCGCGAACGCGCGCGACAGCGTGCCCGCGTCCATCCCGGGGCCGGTGTCGGCCACCTCGGTGATCACCTGGCCGCGCTCGGCGCGCGCCGCCACGGTGAGGATGCCGCCCTCGGTCATGGCCTCCAGCGCGTTCTCGACGAGGTTGAGGTAGGCACGACCGAGCTCCACGTCGTCGCCGAGCACCGGAGGCACGGCGGTATCGAGTCGCGACACCACGACGATCCGTCCCCCGCTGGAGTCAAGCGCGTCGAGGCTTCGGCGCAGGACCCGTCGCACGTCGACGGGGCGACGGCTGCCCGCGCTGCCGCCGAGTGTACCGAGACGCGTGCTCAGCTCGGCCGCGTGCTCCAGCGCCTCGGCGGCGCCCAGGAGCTGGGGCCCGAGGACGGGGTCGCCCTCCGCAAGCTTCGCCCCGATCTCCACCCGGGCGATGGCGATCTGCAGGAGGTTGCGCAGGTCGTGAGCGACGCCGGCGGCGAGCAGGCCCATCGCGCGCTGCCGCTCGGCGGCGAAGGCGCGCTGCTCGGCCTCGCGACGGTCGGTGACGTCGCGGGCGACGGTGACCACGCCGAGCACGCGGCCATCCTCGTCGCGCCACGGGGCCTTGCGCACGTCGAACACCCGGGGCCGGCCATCGAGCGGCATCTGCCACTCGCTGTCGAGGGGCTCGCCGCTGGCCATCACCGCGCGGTCGTCGGCATGAGAACGCTCGGCGATGTTGGCCGCCACGATGTCGTGTACGGTGCGCCCCTGCACGTGCGCGCCGGCGAGGCCGACGAGATCCTCGGCGCGCCGGTTGATGAGCACGTAGCGCCCCTCGGCGTCCTTCACGTGGATGGGGTCGGCGGTGCTGTCGAGGACGGTGGCGAGCAGCGCCAGGATCTGCTCCGGCGACTGCGAGAGGCGATGCACGATCCCGGCGGCCCCGCCGGGCCTCGCGCCGCTGAGTTTCGCTACCGCCTGCGCCATGAGGCTTGGACAATACTCCGTTTGCAGTGGGCTGTCGCCGCCTTCGTCAACCGACCCGCGCGACGCGCGCGTACACGAGGAGATCGCGCCGGTGCGCCGGCAGCTGCGCCGCGACCGGGTTGCGAAAGCCCAGCGCCGAGAGTCTCGCCAGGGTGCGCTGCAGGTGGGCCGCGTCGCTGTCGCGGACCAGCTTGAGGGTCCAGAACAGGCCGGCGACGCCGCCGAGCTGGGCGCGAAGGCGCGCCAGGGCGGCGAGCACGTCGGCCGGGGGGATGCCGGCGTCGCAGGCCACCCAGCGCACGCCGGGCGGGAGCTCGTCGACGCTGCCGATCGTCGCCTGCTGCTGGGC
>VGRQ01000461.1 GCA_016875315.1 Deltaproteobacteria bacterium
ATCCTGCTCACGGACACCACAAAGGCGACCGGGCCCGATGGCCACTTCATCTTCGCCGGCTCGCGCCCGCCGCCGCCCGGAGCGCTGACCGTCGACATCCCCCGCGGGTCGGCCGAGGCGAAGGACATGGGCCTGAAGTTCGAGGCCGACCGGCGCACGTGCCATGTCCACGCGACGCGCATCGCTACGTTGAGCGTGACCCTCGTCAAGGGGCGACTGGGCGTTACGCCGCAACACGTCGTGGACCGAATCGCCGCGATTCTCGCGGAGCAGCTCGGGCTTCAGGCGGCCTGAGCAGCGCTGGATGCAGCCAGCGGCGCGTCCTGCGCGCGGCACCTCGAAGATCAGCGGTGCGGACCGCCCGTGCCTGCCGAAGCCGGTCCAGGCCCGCCAGCCGTCACTGTCCCGAGAGGCGGCTGGGGGCCCGCGCCGGTGAAGTACCCGAGGACGGCTGGCAGCAACGCGGCCATGTCCGGGGCGCCGTACACGTAGGTCGCCTGGTGCTCGAGGGGCTGCCCCGTCACGATGACCCATCCCAAGCCAAGCGAGAACTCGATCAGGGTCGGCAGGCCGCTGCCGTCCACCATGTACGTTGTCGTGCCCAGCGGGAGGTTCGTGAAACGCTCGTGGCTCGCGTAATTATGGTCCATCGCGGTCGGGAGCCCGGCCATGAGCGGCAGGTCCGGTGCGACGACGTAGTTCCAGTTCTGGTAGCTGTAGCTCGGGACCACGCCGCCGGGCAGCACGATGCCCGCGGCGGCCATTGATCCACCCTTCCACCCGAGATCGCACGCGCCCCAGAGGAGCGAGCCGCCGTTCTGGACGAACTGCACGAACCGCAGGTGCGCGTCGGCGTAGTTGTCGTAGAACACCTGCGGCTGGTCGTTGCTGATCACGACCAGGTCCTCGCCGGGGATCAGCGACGCGGTGGCCATCTGGGAGGAAGGCAGCACCTCGTAGGTGTCCGGGCCCGTCCCGGCGGCAAAGCCCAGGGACGTGAGCGTCGTGACCGTCGCGTTCGTGTCCCACGGCAGCGCATCGCGGAAGAGCTTGACGTGCGAGGCCGTGCCAGCTCCGCCGCCGACGTTGACGACGGTCGTCCCGAAACCGATCAGCCCTCCTTGGTCCATCGCAGCGGCGATGACGGTCTTGGCGCCCGGAGCGTCGAAAGCATGGCTGGTCGCCGCCATGGGCAGCCACGACGTGTCCCAGGTACCGTCGGCCTCGAAGTCCCAGCGGAATTGGAGCGAGCTCACGGGATCCGCGTTGTCGACCGTGCCCGAAGCGTCGAAAACGAAGTTCGTGCCGACGATACCCGCGGGTGGATCCGCGTCGACGGTCACCACGGGAGCAGTGTTGACGTCGAACGACGTGATCACGCCCGCCGACTGGGTCACGTGGTAGGTGACCTCTTGGGGCGCCACGACGAGATCCCAGAAGAACGGCCCCTGCTCGTTGATGGCCTCCAGCACCTTGAGCGCGAAGGCGACGTTCTTGAGCAGGCCGCCAGCCGCCTTGAGGAACTCCTGGGAAGCCTCCGCCGCCCCTTCCTCCGCACTGGCCAGCAACCACTTGGCCAGGCCCGTCGCCTGGTCCTGCATGAGTTCGACGATCACCTCGATGATGGCCGTTACGTCCTCCTCGATGAGCGCCTGCTCCAGGTCAACAACAAGGTCCGCATCGAGTTGGATGTACAGCGGCAGCTTCTCGAGCGGGATCTTGGGCAGGTATCCCGACAGCAACTCGATCAGGTACACGATTGACTGGGCGAGGTTGTGGGTCGCCGCGAGGCCCTCGGGGTCCTGCATGTTGAAGAGCTTGAGCAGGCTGCCCTTCGTGATCCACAGTTCAAAGCTGCCGTCGCCCAGGGCGTAGCTGGTCTCGGCCGGATCGAGGCTGAACTCGAAGGGCCACTTCCAGACGACGATGGCTTCCTTGCGCTCGACACGCTGCGCGTTCACGAAGACGCCGTCGAGGCCCGCCTTGGCGATGGCGTAGAAGACGTGCCTGGGGTTGATGATCGTGATGCCAGGCCCGGGCTCGTCCACGACGTACGGCGGATCGCCGAGCCCCCCATCTCCGAGGGGAGGCGACGGTCCAGCGGCCTCGAGCGCGGCCACCATGGCCTCTGCCAAGGCCGTGTAGACTTCGGGGTGCGCGTTCAGATCGAGGGCCGTGCAGGGATCCGTCGCGTACGCCGTGTTCAGCTTCGCGACGAGGTTCGCGAACGAGGAGGAGGTTGTGGCTGCGGCGAGGTAGTCCTCGCGCTGCGCCTCGTCCGCGTACAGCAGGTACGGGTTGAGGAGCACGAGCGCGGTGGCCGTGGACTGGACGTCCGCCTGCACCTCACCCGACTTCGGGTCGCGCAGGCCGAGGAACACGGGCTTGCCGCAAGTCTTCTCGCGGAAAATCAGCGGCTGCCAGGTCGATGCGGGAGGGGACTCGACGGTGAATCCTCCGTCGACGGGGACGTCTGAAGCACCCGCGAGCGTCAGCACCTCAAGCTGGCCCGCAAGCGCCGCTGCCGAGGGGGGCAGCGCGAGGTGGCCGGCAGCGACCTCGACGAGGGCCGAAGGCTTGCCGGACCCGCCAGCCTTCGGGGGCTTCGCCTTCAGCGACACCAGGACCGTTCCCTCAGGGACGGGTCCCGCGAGCGAGACGCGGTAGGTCCCGATGCTCGGAAGCTCGAACTTGCCCAGCACGACCGAGCCTCCCTTGTCCATCAGCTTGGTCGTCAGGTCGATGCCCCCTAGTGGGCCCTCGAGGATGACGTCGGGCAGATTGGCGCCACCGGCACCGATGAGCTTGAGCGAGCCGCTCAGCATCGTGCTCGCCAAGGCATCGAAGGACACGAGCGTGCCCGTCGTCTCCTCGGCCTGGACGCTTGCCTTGACCTTCTTCGCATCCCCGGGCAGCTTGATGACGGAAGTCAGGGTGAAGTTGCCCGCCGTCGCGTCGACTCCAGCCACACGCAACTCGTACGGTCCCGTGCGAGGCAGCGGCACCTTCAGCACCTTGAGCTTGGAGCTCCCCGCACCGGTCGTGTACCCCGAAATGTCAACATCCTCGCCCTCGGCGAGATTCAACAGCGAGAGCACCGGGATCAAGCCGTTCTTCGCTTTGACGGTCACGGTGAGAAGCGACCCCGCCACCCCCTCGGTTCGAAGGACGGAATCGCTTCCCGCACCATCGATCACGCCCGTGTAGCTCCCCTTGAGCGGCAAGACGCTGTCCACTTGGGCCGCCGCGTCCGTGGCGAGCAGGGCGCATCCGAGGAGCATCGCGAACCGGCTTCGACGCATCGCACTCATGGCTGCACTCCGAGTCCAACGCGTGCGGTAGGCCATCCGGGACCGGCTGGCCCGCTGCCCGCAGGCACAACTCTCAAGGAGTATACGAGCGAACATCGGACGGCGTCAAGGCCCCCCGGCGAGCAAGTCGCCACGAACCTCAGGCTCCGGCATAATGCGCCCCACCCATGGGGTCAGGGCAGACCATCGAACGTGCGATGCGGGCCACGCGCCCGAACATCCCGCACGCCGTCCGGCACGTCATCGAGGAGTACCGGCGCTTCCTCCGGACGTCGTACCGCTTCCTCGACGAGAAGCTGAGGCGGCAGTTCGAGGAGCACCTCGCGCGGGCCGACGTGGTCGTCAAGGGGCCCTACGTCACGTTGGCCCGCGAGTTCGCCCGCGGCCGCACGCTGCGCCAGCTGGTCGAGGCAGGCCAGGCTGAAGCCGACCTGTTGCGCGCGCGGTGGGCCTTCGGCGACTCGCCCCTCTTCGTCCACCAGGAGGCCGCATTGGCGGCGGGCCGCGCCGGCCGGTCGCTGGTGGTGACCACGGGCACGGGCTCGGGCAAGACCGAGGCCTTCCTGCTGCCCGTGCTCGATGGCGTGCTGCGACGCAAGCGCGAGGGCGTCCGCGGGGTGCAGGCCGTCCTGCTCTACCCGATGAATGCGCTCGCCAACGACCAGCTCGAGCGCCTCCGGCGCATGCTGCGCGGCACGGGCCTCAACCTCTCGTTCGCGCTCTACACCGGCGACAGCGACAGCATCGCCCGCATGCTGCGCGAGGAGCCGGCCGAGTCCGAGCGCCTCTCCCGCGACCAGATCCGCCGCAACCCGCCCGACATCCTGCTCACCAACTACAAGCAGCTTGAGTTCCTGCTCGTGCGGCGGGACGACCGCCCGCTCTTCACGCCGTCCCTGCGCTTCCTCGTGCTGGACGAGATCCACAGCTACCGCGGCGCGCTGGCCACCGAGATCGCGTGCTTGTTGCGCCGGCTGAAGGTGTTGGCCCAGCGACAGGCAGGTGAGGTCGTCGCGATCGGGACGTCCGCCACGGT
>VGRQ01000462.1 GCA_016875315.1 Deltaproteobacteria bacterium
GGTCCCGCGCGCTCGAGCCACCACGCCTGCCGCGTGAGCAGCACGTTGCCCTCGGCGAGGGGACCGCCGGTCCCCGAGAGCTCCTCGGCGACCAGCAGGTTGGCGGGCAGCAGGTCGGCCACCTCGCCGATGAGGTCGTCACCGACCAACACCCAATCCGCAGCCGCCAGCCGCAGCGCCTCGGCCTTGCCCGCGCGGATCTGTGCGACCGTCACCACGTCCACCGGCCCGCTCGACCGGCCGCCCTTGCCGACGACCCGAACGACCGACAGGTCGCGTGCCGGCTCGGCTTCGAGCTCGCGCGCGATCCACTCCAGCACGCCGGGCCGCTCGACGAGCAGCCAGCGCATCCGCGGCTGACGCAGCTCGCGCCGGACAAGCCGGAACAGCAGGAGGCGCGCCCGCTGGTGGTCGGCCGGGAACACGGGCTTGTCGTTCTCGTCCACGAGGTCGCGCAGGTTGGCGACGATATCGGCGCGGTCGGCGAAAGGCGGGAGCTGGCGCACGTCGCCCACAACGACCCACCGCTTCGCCATGAGCGCGGGGACCATGAACTCCTGGATGAGCGTCTTGCTGGCCTCGTCCACGATCAGCACGTCCCAATGGGGCATCGTCGTGATCGGGCGCTCCCACACCTGCATGTCCTCGTCGCGGCCGCGGAAGAGCGGGTGGTTCACGATGCCCATCGTCGTGCCGCAGGTGAGGTTGGCGGCCATGATGACAGTGCGCTCGGCCATCTCCGCCAGTTCGGCGTCGCCGTACTTGCCCATCGCCGGCTGCCGCCGCCACGCGGCGACCAGCGCGTTGATCCGCTCGTCGAGCTGGGTGGCCTGCACCTTGTCGTCCACCTTGTCGAGCTTGCCGATCCGCACCGCGTCGATCGGCGAGGCAGACTCCAGCAGCCGCTCCAACACGTTGTCGATCGCGACGTGGGTGGAGGCGCAGAGGAGCACGCGCTCGCCCATCTCGACGAGCTGCTGGACGATCTCGCAAATCGCCGTGGTCTTGCCCGAGCCCGGCGGCCCTTCGAGGAAGGCGAAGTCGGGGCTGCCGAGCGCCTTCCGGACGAAGGCACGCTGCTCGTCGGTGCCGCTGCGGGTGGCATCGGTAAGCGCCCGCCAGCCGTCGTCGGGCAGGTAGGTGGGGTTCACTCGCGGCCAGCGCGCGTGCTGTGGGTCCTCGCACAGCCGGAGGAGCCCCTGGTGGTGGGGCAGCGGTGCGTCGCAGAGCTGCCGGAGCGCGCGCTCTTGAAGGTAGAGGTTCCGCAGGTCCACGGGCAGGTAGAGGGTGGATCCGTCCGGCGGGTAGCGATCGAGGAGGAGCTGGTAGCGGTCCTGATCGACCTTCTTGACCTTGAACGTGGTGTCCTTGTGACGGCGCTTCTCCGTCAGCACCTCGCTCACGTCGCCTTCGCAGAAGGCGGCGCGCGGGTCGAGGAACTCGTCAGGCTCCGAGGACTCTGGCGGAAGGAGCTGAATCCAGCAGCCTCGCCGCCCAGCCGAGCCGACCTCGTGCCAGCGGAAGCGGACGCCGTTGTCGCCTCGGAGGAGGCCGTCGCCAGGGGGCGCTTCGACACGCAGCATACCGCCGCTCACGTCGAAGGACGCGCCGTTGCGGTCCACCAAGCGGCGCAGACCTTCAAACGCCGGCAGCGCCTCGGCCTCGACCTCCTCGCCATCCACAACAAGGTCGCAGTCGACCACGTTGCCTTCGACGAGCAGCAGCCAGTGCCGGTCCTCGCCGTCGGCGCGCGGTGGGGCGACGAGCTTCAGTGGGCGTAACTGGAGGTCGGTGACCTGGGTTGGTGGCGGGGGCGCCTCATCCTGCTTCACGGCGCTCTCGATTCCGCACCAGACCACCCGATCGCTGGGGAGCAGCGCCGCGTCGGC
Organism: Deltaproteobacteria bacterium; assembly: GCA_016875315.1. Classification (GTDB taxonomy): domain Bacteria; phylum Myxococcota_A; class UBA796; order UBA796; family SXON01; genus SXON01. Next base: position 1,890 of record VGRQ01000462.1, read on the forward strand.
GCGCACGAGCAGGCCCTTGGTCGTGGGCGTCGCCGCCTCGAACCACACCGGAACGCTGCGGTTCATCACGAAGCCCATCTGCCCGAAGTCGTGGGCCTTGTCCGCCGGCCAGTCCGCGAGCACTGCGCGCGGTGGCCGGCGTGGCACGCGCAGCAGGCTGTCCACCGGCTCCAACTGGATCGACAGCAGGTTCCGCACCTTCTCCCAGGGGAGTTGGTAGCGGGTCTGCCGCTGCTTCGCGGTGTGGATGGCCTGGCCGAGGAAGCGGTTGAACGGCCGCAGCACGTTGCCCGCCTGCTTCATCAGCGGCGGCACGTGCTTGGGGTCACCGGCGGTCGCGTGGAAGAACAGCACCTTCACGAGCGACCACCAGGGATGAACGGGTTGCGGGTGGCCTCCTGGCGCAGCCGGGGGGCGGCGGACTCGGGGTTGTCCTCGGGCACCGGCTCGGATGGCTCCCCGGCGGCGAGCCGAGCGCGGACCTTTGCCCACTGGCGCAGGCTGTCGATCTGGTCGCGCATGGTCCGCGACAGCGGGAAGGTCTTGTCGAGCGCGCGGGCGATGTGATCGGAGTGCAGCTCGCGACCCTCGGCGAAGGCGTCGTACAACCCTTCGCGCACGGCCTCCTCCAGCTCTGCGCCCGAGAAGCCGACCGAGCGCGCGGCGAGGTCGGCAAGCGCGAAGTCCTTGGGGTCGCGCCGCTTCCTCTTGAGGTGGATGGACAGGATCTCCTCGCGGATGGCGCGCGTCGGGAGGTCCACGAAGAAGATCTCGTCGAACCGGCCCTTCCGCAGCAGCTCCGGCGGGAGCATGTCGATGCGGTTGGCGGTCGCGACGACAAACACCGGATCCTTCTTCTCTTGCATCCACGTCAGCAGCGTGCCGACGACGCGCGCGGTCGTGCCGCCGTCGGTCTGGTCGGAGCTGCCCATGCCGGCGAGGCCCTTCTCGATCTCGTCGATCCACAGCACGCACGGCGCGAGGGCCTGGGCCACCTGCAGCGCGGTGCGGATGTTGCCCTCGGACTGGCCGACGATGCCGCCAAACACCTTGCCCATGTCGAAGCGCAGCAGCGGGAACTGCCAGGTCGCCGCGATGGCCTTCGCCAGCAGGCTCTTGCCGCAGCCCTGCACGCCGAGCAGGAGCACGCCCTTGGGTGCGTCGAGGCCAAAGTCGCGCGCACCCGCGCCGAACGCGCGCCCGCGCCGGTCCAACCACTCCTTGAGCTGGTCGAGGCCGCCCACGTCCGTCATGCGGGCGTCGGTCGGGTAGTACTCCAGCACCTCGCTCTGCTTGATGACGCGCTCCTTCTCCCGCGCCACGAGAGGCACGGCCCCGTGGTCGAGGCGGCCGAGCTCGGCGGCGGCCTTGCCGAACGCCAGCCGCGCCTCCATCACGGTCAAGCCGCGCGCCGCGTCGAGGAGCGCCTCGTCGGCCGAGGCGCGTACGCCGAGCGCCGCCGCCGCGTCCTGAAGGACGACGCGCAGATCGTCCACGCCGGGGAGATCGAGCTCAATGGTGGGGATCTCCTTGCGGAGGTCCATCGGCAGGCCGGGCAACGGAGTGGACAGCACGACGATCTTGCGTGGCGATGCCGGCAGGCGCGCGATCTCGCGCAGCCAGCGGAGCAGCCGGTGGTGCTCGTCGCGGAGGAAGGGTTGGAAGTCCTCCAGCAGCCAGACCCCCGCCTCGTCGGAGCCGTGGATTTGGCGAAGGACCTCCATCGGGTCGATCGCGGCGTCGTCCTCGACGCTGACCTCGCCGTCCTGATTGCACCTGAGCAGACCGGTGGACTGGCTCCAGACCCTGAGAGGAAGGTCCAGCGCGTTGGAAAGCCCGATGACCAACCCACGCACGCGCTCCCACTCGTACGACGCGACGTGCAGCAGCGGCGCGCCGGCCCGAGAGAGGTGTAGCAGGTGGTCGAAGGTGTTCATGGGTCAGCCTCACGTTTGTGAGCGGCATCGCCCTCATCGGCGGAGCGAACTTGCGTGTCGATCCGCCCGTCGATGTTCGCCCGCCTGAGCCGGCAATCGTCGCGGACCTTGATTGAGGCCGGGCAGTTCGCCGCCCTGTGCCATCGCGCAGCCGGTCTTCGCACCGATCTTCAGGAGGGCTGCGGTCTCCCGGATGGTCGGGATCTCGTCGGCACCGGGCATCGATCAGGCGTCTCGCCGCAACGGCGTGCGCAGCAAGAGATACCAAAACGGGCCAACGCCTACAACAGGTGACCGCTCCTCGAGAGTGATCGGATCCAGTGGCCCAGCTTTGGTGGTCGCCGGGGGCGATCAACCCGATGATAGGAAAGGGGTAGACGGTCTGCCCGTCCGGCCCAAGATGGTGGGGTGGAGCCGCCGGCGCGGGCAGCAAGCACCACGGTGCCCGTGGACGCAGGGAAAACCTTTGGCGTAGAGGCCCCTTCGCCCAATGCGTTGGGAGAAGGGGT
>VGRQ01000463.1 GCA_016875315.1 Deltaproteobacteria bacterium
CGGCCACGGCCGACTCGTCGCCCTCGTCGACCGCAGCGGCGGCCGAGGCGAGCGAGGGCACGTCGATGCCGGCGCGATGGAGGAGGTAGGCGTAGGTGGCGAGCGTGGTGGCGTCGGTGCGGTCCATGCCGCCGGAGTTATCTCGCAGGAGGGCGGGTTAGCACCCGCGCGCCATGATCACGCTCCTCCTCGCGACGCTGGCCTGCGGCCAGAAAGAAGAAACGCCCGCGCAAGTCGCCGCCTCGCTCGTGCCCGAGGTGGTCACGCCCCCCGTCGCGCCCACCGAGCAGCCCGAGGTCAAGCTCGAGGCTGGCAACCGCGCCATCCGATGGCGCGCGCTCGACCACCTCGCCGAGGCCACGCTCAGCTTCCCCGACGCCGCGGCCGCCGCCGAGGCGGGCCGCTTCGTGCTGTCCGCCCCGTGGAAAGACGAGGGTGAACGCCGTGGAGGGATGCGTGCCTACACGACTCCCCTCCCCTTCGCCACCAACATGCCGAGGCCGAACTACGCCCCGATGGGTGCGCGCCTCGTGGTCGACGGCGAGGAGGTGCCCTTCAACACCACCATCTCCGCGCCCAGCAAGACTGCGGTCGCGACATGGTACGTCGACCACGGCAGCGTGGTCATCGTCAGCAAGTCCAACCCGAACGACCTGGCCAAGCCCGCCGAGGTCATCGTCGACGAGCTGGCCGCCGCGGTGAAGAAGCGGCAGCTCGCCGGCTCCGGCCTCTCGCCTGCCGAGTTCGCCGCCACCACCTACATGGTGGAACGCGTGTCGCGACCGGCGCTCTACCTGCCCGCCCCGGCGTCGGCGTCGTTCACCGTGGAGATGCCGCGGAAAGGCGTGCTCAAGCTCGGCCACGGGCTCCTGGAAGACCCGATCTCCGGCCAGGCCAGCGGTAACGGCGCCACGCTCAAGATCGAGGTCGATGGCAAGGAAGTGTGGTCGGGCAAGGTCGACCCGGCAAGAAAGCACGATGACGTGGAGGTCAAGATCGACCGCGAGGCCGCGGGGAGCGCCACCATTCGCTTCAGCACCGACCCCGGCGGCGACGCGGCCGGCGACTACGTGGCCGTCACCACGCCGACCCTGTTGGATGCCGAGGCAGGCCCGGCGCGGCGCGTGCTCGTCGTGGGCATCGACACCCTCCGCTGGGACGCGCTGGGCGCCAACGGCTACGCGCGCGCCACCTCGCCCGAGCTCGACCAGTGGCTGGCGCAGTCGGTACAGTTCGACCGCGCCTACTCGCCGGCGCCACGCACCAAGCCGTCCTTCCTCACCGCCTTCACCGGGCGTTGGCCCCGGGAGGCGAAGGGGGCGCCGCGGCTCGCCGAGATCGCGCGGGCCGAGGGGCTCGCGACCGCCGGCGTGGTCGGCAACGTGCACCTCGTGCCCCGCTTCGGCTTTGCCCGGGGCATGGACCACTGGGAGTACGAGAACGGCGCGCGGGGCGAGGACGAGGTGTCGCGCGCCCTGGCCTGGCTGAGCCGCCACCAGGACGAGGACGCCTTCCTCTTCGTCCACTTCATGGACCCCCACACCTTCTACAACGCGCCTATCGGCTGGGCCGACAAGTTCCAGGAGGGCAAGGAGCGTCCCAAGGGCATCCCCGCGAAGTTCAACCGCTGGCAGATCCTGAGCCTCATGAAGGAGCGCGACCTGGGCGACGCGGGCAAGGCCTGGATCCGCAACGCCTACGACGCCGAGGTGGCCTACACGGCGCACCAGGTGTCGCGACTCCTCGCCGCCGTGGAGAAGATGCCGGGACAGACCCTGACCGTCTTGCACACCGACCACGGCGAGGAGTTCTGGGACCACGACGGCTTCGAGCACAATCACAGCCTGTTCAACGAGCTGGTGCACACCGAGCTCGCGATTCGTCCCCCGGGAGGCTGGCAGGGCGCGCGGCGCGTGAGCCAGCCGGTGTCGCTGGCCGACATCGTCCCCACCGTGCTCGACTTCCTGGGCGTCGCCGCCGAGAAACGACCCGCCACCGACGGCATGTCGCTGCGCCCCTTCGTCGACAAGTCGCGCGCGGGCGAGCGCGCCGCGCTCGAGACGGCGCTGGTCGAGCGTCCCCTCCCCCTCGGTCACATGCGCTACGAGCGGGATCGCTGGGGCGTGCTCTACAAGGACAAGAAGTACATCCTCCACACGGCCAGCGGGCGCGAGGAGTTCTTCGACCTGGCCGCCGATCCCGGCGAACAGAACGACATCTTCCGCATGGGCGACAAGTCGCAGGTGGGCAACTACCGGGAGCTCCTCGCGACGGCCACCGGCGTGCCGGTGCGGCCGGGCTGGCGCATGCGCATCCCCACCACGGTGGCGACGACCACGGTGAGCTTCAAGGCGCCGATCGCCGACGCCGGCATCCTCGACCCCGAGTGGAACGCGAAGGTCCGCGCCAACCTCGAGTGGGGCGAGCGGCCCGCCGTGCTCGCCAGCGAGGTCGGCAAGGTGAGCCTCTCGGCCGACCGCAAGACCGTCACCTTCGAGCCCGGCGAGAAGGCGCAGGCCCACGCCTGGTGGATCCAGTGCGAGGCCGTCCCCTGTCCCGACGGGACGCTGCGGATGTCGGGCCACGAGGCCTCGATGAGCAACCCCGGGCGCCTCGCGGGCGAGACGCGCTACGCGGTCGAGAAGGGCTGGCTCCTCATCCCCGCCGACAACATCGACGCGCCCGAGCAAGAAGGCGCGGTGTCGGAGGGCGACGTGGAGGCGCTGGAGAGCCTAGGGTACTTGCAGGGCGCGGGCGACGAGCACTAGGGCGCGGGCGAGATGCAGCCCAGCGCCTGGTCTTTCAGCTCGCAGCGGTAGAGGCCGCGGGTGAGCACGTCGACCGTGGCCTCGTAGTCCTTGCCGTCGACCGTGGCCCACACCGAGCAGGGGCCGGCGAGCACGTCGAAGAGGTAGCAGGAGGGGTCGCAGGCATAGGGCTGCGTTTCCCGGCACTGCACCTTCTGTCCCGAGCCGGTGGGGAGGATGAACTTCGCCTTGTCGACCCGGTGCGTGGGCAGCTTCGGGCCTTCCGCCACCGTGCCGTCGGGCTTGCGCCGGTCGACGATCTCGATGCCGGGGTCGTACTTCGACTGGACCGTGGGCAACTGGCGGCCTCCGGTGGCATTGGGCACCGCGAGGATGAGGAAGGTGTTGACCTCGGAGCCGGTGATCACGCCGTCGCCATTGGCGTCGGCCTGGCCGCTGAGCCCCTCGATGAAGGACTTGGAGAACACGCCCGCCTGTGCCGCCTGGCGCGGCGCCGCCGAGGAGATCATGAAGCTCTGCTGGCCGATCACCGGCCAGTCGTTGCCGGTGGGGCCGAGGAGCACCAGGCCGTTGAGCGACTGCTCGTGCGCCGCGTCGGTGACGACGACGTACCGGCTCGCGGGCACCCACTTCTGCAAGCTGGCCGCGAACTCCTTGACCGAGAGCGAGGTGGTGTCGAGCGCCTCGGGGTCGCTGTCGTAGAGCAAGAGCCGGGGGTCGCCGAAGTCGCCACCCACGCCGTGGCCCACGAAGTAGAACAGGAAAAGGTCCTTCCAGAGCACTTCCTTGCTCAGTTCCTCGGCGAGGATGGCCTGGATGTTGCCCGTGGTGGCGCTCGCGTCGGTGAGCAGCCGCACCTCGTTGAACCCGGCGGACTGCTCCAGCGCCGCCGCCACGCGCGCCGCCTCGGTGCGGGGGGTGTCGAGCTGGAGATCGGCGGGAAGTTTCTCGTAGCTCGACACGCCCACGACGATGGCGACGCGGCGGCCCTCGGGCGCGGTGTCGTTCGGGCCCGCGTGCGCGGCGAGGGGGAGGAGCAGCGGGGCGAGCAGCAGGGCGTTCGGGCGAGGCATCGGCGCGAAAGTAACCGGGCGGGGCTCCTACTCGCCCTGGATGACCCGGGCGGCCTCGGAGTTGAGGCGCTGCAGCTGGCGCGAGGCCGTGGGTTTCCACCCGCCGAGGGTGATCAGCCGCTGCGTGAGGTCGTACTCCGCGCGCGCGAGTCGCTCGGCATCCTCGTCGAGGCGCGCCAGTCGATCCGCCATGGCCTCGGCCTCGGCGCGCAGCCCGGGCTCGTCGACGTGCGCGGCCAGGGCGCGCCACTCGGGAACCGCGATCTTGGCATGCACGTAGAGCCGCGCTCGCAGCGCGGGATCGTCCCCCGGGGGCGAAGCCGAGCGGCCCCCTCCCGGCCCCTGGCCACCCTCCCCCGCGAGCGGGGGAGGGACGCTGGGCGAGGTCGATGTCGAGCGGCCCCCTCCCGGCCCCTGGCCACCCTCCCCCGCGAGCGGGGGAGGGACGCTGGGCGAGGTCGATATCGAGCG
>VGRQ01000464.1 GCA_016875315.1 Deltaproteobacteria bacterium
ACCGAGGTCACTCGACGGTGGCGAGATCGTCAACGGCCGCCTCGCCACGGAGCACGTCGAGGGCGTGGTCGTCACCCGTCGCGAACCGGGCAAGGGCCAGCGCATAGGCGTTGACGATGTCCCAGCCGCGCCCGGGCTCGATGGTCCCGCCGTCGTCGAGGCTGCCCGAGAAGTCGGTGAAGGCGTTGTGGCCGGCGGTGGCGATGTCGACCCAGTGGTGCTCGCAGCCGCCGCAGGCGCCGTTGGTCTCCGACAACGGAGGCGAGAGCGCCGCCCAGTAGCTCGCGCCGTCGGCGTCGCGCTCGGGGTCGACCGCGCCGGTCATCAACAGGGTGGGGACGGCGAGGCCCTGGAGGTTGTCCTCGAACATCCAGTAGTTACCCGGCGCCATCGCGACGATGCCAAGCACGCGGCCGTCGCGACCACCGGCATCAAATCGCGAGACCCAGTCCGCGGACCAGTCGCTGCACACGCTGCCGCCGGTGCCGGCCTCGCAGGCGGCCTCGATCTCGCCGGTGTCGTAGGCGGCGCCGCCGCTGGCGAAAATCGTGTACCCGCCAAAGCTGTGACCCATCGCCACCACCTGTCCCGTGGTGGCGGGGAGGCCGGGAAAAAGCCCGGCCTCCTGGGCGTCGATCACCGCCGAGAGGTCGAAGGGGCGCTGAAGGTAGATGGCGGTGCTCCGGTCGCCGCCGTCGAAGGTCGTGTTGTTGGCGTGGTCGGGCGCGAGCACGACGAAGCCTCGCGACGCCAGGTGTTCCATCAGGAAGCTCGACAATTCCGCGAAACCCTGGTGCCCGTGGGAGAAGGCCACCACCGGGAACTCGCCCTCGGCGGCGGGAGCGCTCTCGCTGGCTCCCTCGCTCTCGATGGTGCCGTAGAGGTACTGCGCGGGGCCGTTTCCCTCGCCGCTGGCGGGGTACCACGCGGCGGTGCGCAGCGCGCGGGGCTCGCCCTCGGGGTCGGTGTAGCTCACCTCGGCCTCCACGTGGCCCACGGCGTAGGTGGCGGGGGCCTCCTGGGCGGTGTCTCCGGGCGGCGTGGCGCAGGCGAGCAGCAGCATGGCGTAGAATCTACCCGTGCTTGCCCTCCTTGCGTGCGCCGACGAGCCGTCCCCGGTCGACTCCGGCGAGGCGCTCGTTCCTCTCGGCATCGCCACCATCGAGGTCGAACCCGGCACGTTCACCATGGGCAGCCCCGCCTCGGAGCCGGGTCACCAGGACGACGAGCTGCAGGTCGAGGTGACGCTCACCCGTGCCTTCGAGCTTTCCACCTACGAGATCACCCGCGCCACCTGGGCGGCGCTCACCGGCACCGAGGCCGGGGGCGACCCCGAGTGCGGCGACGACTGCGCCGCGACCGGGGTGTCCTGGCACCAGGCCGCGAGCTTCACCAACATCCTGTCGGCGAGTGTCGGCTTGCCGCCTTGCTACAGTTGTGACGATTCTACCTGCGAGGCCCCGGCCGACGCCTACGCCTGCACCGGCGCGCGGCTGCCCACCGAGGCCGAGTGGGAGTACGCGGCGCGTGCGGGCTCGGACGCGAGCTTCTGGACCGGCGCCGACCTCGTGCCCGGGACGGAGACGGCGTGTGACGGGAACCTCGCCCTCTCCGATGGCAGCGTGCTCGACGAGCTTGGCTGGTACTGCGGCAACAGCGGGGGCGGCAGCGTGCCGACCGGTGGCAAGGAGCCGAATCCGCTGGGACTCTACGACGTGGTGGGCGGGGTGTACGAGTGGGTCCACGATGGGCACGGCGACTACCCGGGCGGCACCGACCCCCAGGGCAGCGACAGCTCCAATCGCGTCCACCGCGGCGGCTCCTGGGGCAGCGTCCCGAGCAACCTGCGAGCGGCGCGGCGCACCTCGGGCGACGCGAACTACAGCGTGGGCGGGCTCGGCTTCCGGGTGGCGCGGACGCTCGGTCAATGACGCCGCGGCTCCATCGCCACGCGCGGTAGTCGCCGCGCTAGCGGAACACGCAGGTGTCGATGCGCGTGGAGCCCTCCTGGAGCGCAGTCACCTGGGCGTCGAGCGCGGCGCTGAGCGCCTCGGCCCCTGCGAGCTGGGAGAGCTCGCTCACGGGTGCCATCTCGGTGGGGTCGGCCTCGAGGTCGTAGGCCGACTCGCCGCCGGCGCAGCTGCGGACGAGCTTCAGCCTCCCGGACACCGCGTACACCGCCTCGGTGCGCAGCGGCTGGTCGTCGTTGCGCCACCACCCGCCGTAGGCCATCGCGGCACCGCCGGCGGCCCCGTCGATGCCGTCGAGCGCGGGGAGCCCCATCGCCGCGAGCGCGGTGGGCAACACGTCGATCCCGCGGACGATCCCGGCCACGGCGCCGGGCTGCAGGCGGGGGTGGTAGGCCAGGAGCGGCACGTGTACCAGCTCCTCGCGCAGCGACGATCCGTGCCCGAAGTAGTCGCTGCGGTCGTCGTCGAGCGACTCGCCGTGGTCGCCCATCACGACGAGCAGCGTGTCGTCGAGCCGTCCCGTGGCGGCCAGCGTGGCCAGCGTGGCCTCCACCTCGGCATCGACCGCCAGCGTCTCCGCCGCGTACAGGCCCGCGAACCACTCGCGCGCCAGCGCCTTGTCCGCCTCGCTCATGTCCGGGTAGGCGGTGGTCAACTCGCGTTGCCCGTCGCGTGTCGGCGGCCACGGGTAGTCGGCCGTGTCGATGAAACGGTCGGCGTACTGGGAGAGCGGCAGGTAGGGGTCGTGGTTGTCGACCGGTTGGAAGTGGATGAAGAAGGGCTTGTCGGCAGCGAGGGCGTTGAGCCAGGCCCGCACCTCGGGCGCGATGTCGGACGCGTCGGTCTGTCCTTCCTCGCCCGGGTTGGCCTTCACGCTCTCGAAGCCGGCCATCAGGCCGGACTCCTCGGAGATCCAGCCGTTGCCCGACACCTGCAGGGTGCTGTGCCCGAGGCTGGCGAAATGCCCGGCAAAGGTCGGCGCCGTGACCGGAACGTCGATCTCCGGTGCGCCGGACTGGCTGTCTACTCGCAAGAGCCCGTGGTGCTCGGGGAAGAGTCCGGTGAGGATCGAGGCGGTGGTGATGCCGGTCCAGTTCCCGGTGGCATAGGCGTTGTCGAAGCGCACCACGTGGTCGGCGCGCGACTGGAGGCAGGGCATCGTCACCCGGTCGCCGCCATAGAACTGGACCACGTCGTGACGGAAGGTGTCGTTGACGACGAGGAGCAAGGACTGCGGCGCGTCGCCGTCGAAGCGCAGGCCCTCCACCGGCTCGTCGACGATGGGCAGCAAGCTGTCACACGAGGGCGTCGATACCGGCGCTGCCGAGTCGGGCGGACCGGGCTCGCAGGCCAGCAGCCCGAGGATCACGCGGCGCACCGGGCGGCGAAGCGCGCGATCGCCCTCGGGAAGCCGAGCGGGTCGTCGAGGTAGGGCGCGTGGCCCGCGCGCTCGTCGATCTCCACCACGGCGCCCGGCGGCAGGCTGTCGCGGAAGAAGTCCGCGTGTGCCGCGGGCAAGACGCGGTCGAGGCCCCCCCACACCACGTGAACCGGCACGCGGATCGAGGCCAGCTCGGCGGCGGCGAGCAAGTCGCCCGTGCCGATCCGGCCGAGCAGTTCGCGCACAGCGGCGCGCGACATGCGCTGGCGCACCCCCCAGGCGAAGGGGTGGCGCACCACGGGCGAGGCGCGAGTGAAACGGTCGACGAAGCGAAGGGCCGCGTCGTGGTCTGGATACTCGAAGCCAGCGAGCAAGTTGGAGAACTCCTCGTCGGACATCGGCGCGCCGGCGGGCGAGGCGAGCATCAGTCCCAGCACGCGATCGGGACGCAACAGCGCCAGGCGCACGGCGGTGAGGCCGCCCAGCGAGTTGCCGAACACCACCACGGGCCGCTCCAGCAGCTGGTCGGCGGCGGCGAGCGTGACCCTGCGCATCGCGCTCGGGCACATGCCCTCCGGGGGCGCGGGCGAGAGCCCGTGGCCCGGCAAGTCGAGGGCCAGGACCTCGGAGACGTGGGGCAAGAGCCCCGCGATCACCCCGATGTAGTCGGAGGCCTGCGAGCCGAGGCCGTGCAGCAGCAACACCGGCGGCGCGTGGCCGCGCCCGGCGGCGCGCAACACGTGTACCGGGGAACCGTCGCCATCGAGGAACGCGCTCCTCGCCCCTCGCGCGCGCAGCAGCGCCACCGCAGCGGAGTCGACGATGTCCATGAGCGCGGTCACGGCCTCGCAGTATCACCGGGTGGCGGTACACTACGCGAGATGCGCGCCGTGCTCCTCGCCCTCGCCGCCTGCAGCCAGCCCACCACGGCGGTGGTCGACGAGCCCAAGGTGCAA
>VGRQ01000465.1 GCA_016875315.1 Deltaproteobacteria bacterium
CGCCGAGGCGGCGCCGCCATCGAACCCGGAGGCGCTGCGACACTGGCGCCTCGCCGTGGCGCTGCGCGACCGGGGCCGTCCCGCCGAGGCCCTCGCCGAGATCGACGCGGCGCTGCTCCTCGAGCCCCGGAGCGCCCGCCTCGTCAACGAGCGCGCGCGCCTGCTGGTGGAATCGGGGCAACCCGCCCGCGCCATCGCCGAGTGGCGGCGCTCCCTCGAGATCGACCCGGCCCAGCCCGACAACTGGCGCAACCTCGCCGAGCTGGCACCCACAGCCGACGCGCGTCGCGACGCTCTCCGCGAGGCCGCGGCGCTGGGCGACGCCGACGCGCACTACCTCCTCGCCACGCTCGCTCGCGACGAGGGCGACTGGACCACGGCGGGCGCCGAGATCGCCGCCTACGAGGCGCTGGCTGGCCCCGCGTCGCCTTACCGGGAGGCGGCGAGGGCGCTCGCGGCGGAGGCCAGCGAGCGTCGCCGCGGGATCGCCCTGGTGGCCGGGGGAACGGCCGCGGTGGTTATCGGGGTGCCGGTCGCGTGGTGGCTGTCACGACGAAACGGGCGCACGCTGCGCGAGGTGCTCGCCGCCGCCCCGGGTGCCTGGCACGAGGCGGCACGCCTGTTGTCGGGCATCCGGCACGAGGTGATCAAGCACAACGTCACCGTGCTTCCGGAGGTCGCGACCGCCTTGCGCGAGGGGAACGCCGCGCCCTGGGAGGAGTTCGCCGCCTCCCTGCCCCCGGTGGTCGACAAGGCCGAGGCCTACCTCGCCGCCCTCGTCGATCTGGCGCGCGCCCATCGCCAGCGGCTCGACGTGGCGCGCGACCCCGATCTCGGCGCGCTGCGTGCGGCGCTGCGGCGGCTACGGCGAGTCCGCCGTCCCGACGTCGAGGAGATCGAGGCTCTCTCCAGGGTCGTCAACGTCGAGGTCTACGACGCGCTCGGCCGCCTCGTCCGCGAGATCTGCGTTCTGCCGGTCGACGCGGCGCTGGTACGCGCCGCCTATGCCCGGGTGCGCGCCGAGCCCGGCTTCGCGGGCGACGACGTCCCGCCGCTGCTCGTCACCGGCGAGCCGCTGGCCCTGCGCCTGTTCCGTCCCGATCTCGAAGACATCCTCGTCAACCTGCTCCGCAACGCGCTCGCCGCCGGGGCGCGGTCGCTGGCGGTGGAGCTGGGCGAGACCGAGGACGCGATCACCGGCCACCTGCTCGCCGAGATCGCCGTGGTCGACGACGCGCCGGGTATGCTCACCAACGCCATGATCCGCAGTCGTTTCATCGGGCGGGGACTTGGCCTCGCCGTCGACCTCGTCAACCGGCACGGCGGGAGCATCCGGGTCGACCCGCGCGCCGAGGGGAGGAAGGCGGTCGTGGTGCAGTTTCGCGCGGTGGAACTCGGGGACGAAGCCGAATGATCCGGGTGCTCGTGGTCGAAGACGGCTTCGAGTATCGCGACACGCTCGTGCGGTTCCTCGGGGAGGGCTTCGCAGTCACTCGTGCGGGCGACGGCGCCGAGGCCCTCGGTGCGGTCGCCGCTCACGACGTGGTGCTCCTCGACATGCGCTTCGACCGGGTGTCGCCGGGACAGCTCCTCGGCGATCTGGCCGACACCGCCGAGCGCTTCAACGGCGACCCGGTCCGCGCGCGGCAATTCCTCGAGGACAACCAGGGCGCCTACATCCTCGCCGCCCTCCGGGCCGCGGGGCACGCGACCCCGGCCCTGTTCTGCCACGACTTCTCGGGCGAGCCGCGGCGATGGGCGGTGCTGGAGCGCAAGTACGCCCCGGTGAGCTGGCTGCCCGACAACGCGAGCCCGTCGTTGCTGCGCGAGACGATCCGCGCGGCCGCTACGGCTTCCTAGACGCCCACTCCGCGAGATCCAGCCGCATCAGCAGGTATTCCTGCGTGTTGTTGAACTCGTTGGGGAGGCGGGCCACGTCGGCGAAGCCGAACTTTGCGCGGTACACCGCGATCGCGCGGTGGTTGTTGGTCGCGACCGCGAGCGACACGCGCTTAACGCCGTGCGCCGACAAGCGTTCGAGCACGCCGCGGAGCAGGCGGGTGCCGAGACCGTGCCCGCGCCAGCCCGGGCGCAGCGCCATGTTGAACACCACCACCTCGTCGGGATCGTCGAAGCTGCGGAAGGTGTGGCAGGCGCCGATCACCAGCTCATCGGCACGAATGACGAACACGCGCCCGAAGCGCAAGAGGCCGCCGATGGAGTAGCGCGAGAAGGTGGGCTCGGCGTAGCTCAGCAGGTCGAGCTCCGAGAGCACGGGGATCAACCGCGGCTCGTGGGCGCTCACCTCGGCGATACTCAAGTCGTAGCCGTCGGAGTTGGACGACCGCGTGAGGTGGTATCGCTCCATCGGTCGCGCGGCCTAACCCGCTGGTTACTCACCACGCGATGTTGCCGCACACCGATCCCGTCGCTCACGCCACCCGGCGCGCCCGCTACCTCGAGGCGCTCGGCTCGGCGGCGGCGCTCGTCGTGGGCCCGCCGCACCACCACCGCAACGCCGACTCCGAGTACCGCTACCGGCAGGCGAGCGACCTCTTCTACCTCACCGGCTGGGAAGATCCCGAGGTGGCCGCGCTCTTCCGCCCGGGAAGCGAGCTGCCCTTCATCCTCTTCGTCCAGCCGAAAGACCCGGAGCGCGAGGTGTGGACGGGCGTGCGCGAGGGCGTGGCCGGCGCCCGCGAGCGCTACGGCGCCGACGCTGCCTTCCCCTATAGCGAACTCGGGTCGCGACTGGGAACCCTGCTCCAGGGCTATTCAGGGCTGCACTACCGCTTCGGCGACGACGCCGCCCTCGACGAGTCGCTCCACCGCGCGCTGCGCGGGCACGCCAAGGTGGCGGCTCGCAACGGCTGCGCCCTGCCCCATGCCTTCATCGACCCGGGCAAGACGCTCGGCGAGATGCGCCTGCTGAAGGAGCCGGCCGAGGTGGACCTGTTGCGCGAGGCGGGGCGCATCAGCGCCGAGGCGCACGTCCTGGCGATGGGCGCGGGCCGTCCCGGGGTACACGAGTACGAGGTCGAGGCCATCGTCGACGGGCACTTCCGGCGCAAGGGCGGCAACGGCCCCGGCTACACCACGATCGTCGGCGGTGGCAACAATGCCTGCATCCTCCACTACATCACCAACCGCGAGCCGCTGCGCGACGGCGACCTTTGCCTCGTCGACGCTGGCTGCGAGTACCGCTACTACACCGCCGACATCACCCGCACATGGCCGGTGAACGGTCGCTTCTCGGGCCCCCAGCGCGATCTCTACGAGGTGGTGCTCGCCGCCCAGCTCGCGGCGATCGACTGCGCCCGCGCCGGTCGCGCCTACCGCGAGATGCACGACGTGGCGGTGCGGCGACTCGTGGAGGGGTTGGTGAACCTCGGCATCCTCCACGGCAGCGTGGAGGAGAACATCGTGAGCGAGGCCTACCGCCGCTACTACATGCACGGGACGGGTCACTGGCTCGGCCTCGACGTGCACGACGCGGGCGCCTACTGGCACGGCTTCGCCTCGCGACCGCTCGAGCCCGGCATGGTGCTCACCGTGGAGCCCGGCCTCTACATCCCCACGGGCGACGCCCTCGCCCCCGAGGCCTTCCACGGCATCGGCATCCGCATCGAGGACGACGTGCTGGTGACGACCGGCGAGCCCGACGTGCTCACCCGTGACTGCCCGAAGGCGGTCGACGAGGTGGAGGCGGCCTGCCGGTGAGCGAGCCCCCCAGCGAGCTCGCCGACCTCCGCACCGCCTCGGGACGGCGGATCTTCCCCGGGATTTCCTCCCGCGCGTGGGAACACCCGGCCGACCGCGCGGCGCTCACGACGCTCCGTGCCGTCCCCGGTTTCGACGTCGCGACGAAGTGGGTATTCGGACTCTTCACCGAGCGCGCGCTGCGGGCGCTCTACCTCGGCGGGGCCGTCGAGGTGGGGCCCGACCAGTTCCCCCGGGTGTACCGGCTCTACGCCGAGTGCCTCGAGATCCTCGACGCGCCCGAGCCCTACACCCTGTTCGTCACCCAGAACCCGGTGCTCAACGCGGGCGCCGTGGGCTGGGAGCATCCCTTCGTGGTGCTCAACAGCGGCACGCTCCAGGTGCTCGACGACGACCAGCTCCGCTACGTGCTCGCCCACGAGCTTGGCCACGTGCTGAGTGGCCACGTGCTCTACAAGACGATGCTCGGGCTCTTGCTCCGGGCCGCGCCCATCGCGCTCGGCACGCCGCTCACCGGCATCACGCTGCTGGCGGTGATCGCGGCGCTGCTCGAGTGGGATCGCAAGAGCGAGCTGAGCG
>VGRQ01000466.1 GCA_016875315.1 Deltaproteobacteria bacterium
GCGGTGGCGGCGATCACCGGGGCGATGTGTCGAAACCTGCCGCGGGGCGGTCGCGTGGTGGTGGCCTCCACTCGCGACGCCAACCTCGTCCGGCTCAGCTTCCAGCCGGTGCCCGGACAGGCCGGTGTGATGCCGGGCGTGGAAGCCGAGGCGGCGCGGGCGGCGGTGGTGGAGGCCCAGGGTCGGCTGCTGGTACTCGCCGACACGGTGATCCTCGAGCTTCCCGCCTTCGAGGGGAGTCGCCCCCAGGCGGAAGGCGCGCGCGGAACGGTGCTGGTGGCCGACGACGACCCCTCGATGCTCTCGCTCATGGCGGCGGTGCTCCGTCGCAAGGGTTTCACGGTGATCGAGGCGGAGAACGGCGTGGCGGCATCATCCTTCCTGCGCACTCACGGCGCCGAGATCGTCGCCGTGGTCACCGACGCGGTGCTCCCAGGTCGGAGCGGCGTCGAGCTGGCCGGGGAGGCCGCCACCAGCTTCCCGGGACTGCCGGTGCTGGTGGTCACCTCGCACGACGCCAAACTGGTGGGCGTCAAGGACCTCCCGCTCCTCCGCAAGCCTTTCGGGGCGAAGCTCTTCGCCGACCGTGTCGAGCAGCTATTGCGACGCGAGTCCTAGAACAGCGACCAGGCGAAGAGCAACGCATCGGCGACGAGTCCCGCCGCGCCAAGTGCGAGCGCCTGCCGCCCCGCCGGCGCGTCGCGGTAGGTGAACGCGAAGGCCAGTGGCAGCAGCGGCGTGAGCAGGAGCGTGCCGAGCGCGAGCAGGCCGAGCTCGCGAGGAGAGAGTCGCCGTAGTGACGAGGTGTCGTTGTCGCCCCGCAGGATCGCGCGGGCGGCGGCGAGTCGCGCGGCGGAGGGCTGCAGCGCCGTGCCCTGCGCCAGTCGACGCTGCACCTCGGCGAGGTCGGTCTCGGACAGCATTCTCGTGGAGGCCAGGAGGGCCAGCGGCGCCTCCGAGGCGCGCGGCACGTGACCGCACGCGGAGCAGCGGCCCAGCGGCAACTCCTTCCACGCGGCGCAGCGCAGGCAGGCGCTACGGACCGACGGGTCGCCCACGGGGCACTCCGAGGAGGATCACTTGCTCCAGCGGCGAATGCTCGGCCTCCACCTGGGCCCGCCACCACCGTTGCCAGGGCGCGCTGCAGGGCGGGTCGCGGGCCACGAGGATGTCGGGGCGGCGAAGCAGCGCGGCGCCTACCCAGTCGGCGGTGCGGACCTCGTCGGTGCCGATGAAGTGCAGCGGCACGAGCGTGTTGCCCTCGAGCTGGCCGAGGCCCGACTCCAGCGGCACGAGCTTGCCCAGCCTCGCGGGTGGGCCTGCGAGGGCGCCGAGGGTCTCGCGCAGGCGCGCCTGCGTGTCGGCACTCCAGCTCGACGCCGCCGGGTGCCAGTCCAGCGCCGAGAGGGGCAGTCCCCGGGCGCGCCCACGCAAGGCGCGCAAGATCGAGGGCAGCCAGCTCGGCGCGTCGGGACCGGTGGTGGGGAAGGTGACATCGCCCACGGCGAAGCGCAGCAGGTCGAGGCCGAGCTCGCGGAAGTCGGGGGCGAAACGGAGCCCGCAGCTGATGCTCAGCGTGGCGTCGCCCGACATCGCGTCGACGAGGCGGGGGTCGCGGATCGCAGAGGCGCGGAGTTTGCCGAACAGCACCGGGTCGAGACGGTAGGTGGCCGACACGCGCACGAGGCCGTCGCCATCGGCGGAGAACAGGCCGGCGAGACCCTCGCCGCCAGTCCAGTGGGCGTCGTTGACGAGGCCGCTCGACTCCGCGAGATCCACGGGCTGGGCGCGCCAGTTGAGAATGAGCTCGCGCAGCACCTCGGGGTCGGCGGGTGCGAGCGGGATCAAGAACGCGTCGTGCAGCGCCTGCATGGCGAGCGGCGCGCCGTCGATGGCCTCGAAGCGGCTGAACGACAGGGCTGTGGACGGCAGGTGACGGAAGCCATGGGCCTCCAGGCGTTCCACGAACATGGCCTCGACCTATCTCGGGCGCGGCCCCCTCATGTTCCCCGGAGCCGATGCCGATCTCAGGTCCAAGGAGAGCCCGCCATGGAAGCGCGAAGCGAAGCCGGGAGCCTCTGGCTGACTCGGCCCCAGGACATCAACGTGCACCTCGCTTGCGCCGCCAGCGAGCGCCGCCCGGTGCTGCTCTCGGGCGCCGGCATCGCCGCCCGCGGTGCCTTCGCCGAGCGCGTGGACGAGTGGCCCCTTTTCGTGCCCGACCCGAAGGCGCCCACGCCGCTGCCGCGCCTCGGCGCCACGGTGAAGTGCGACTACTACGCCCGCAACGACGCCTACTCCTTCTTCACCCGCCTCGTGTCGCTCGACATCCAGGGACGCTGGGTGCTCCAGTCGCCGCTGGCGGTGGAGCGGTGTGACCGTCGCGCCGCGCCGCGTCACCTCGTGGTGGGCGTGTCGGGCTTCTGCTTCAGCCTCTGCGACCTGCCGGGCCAGCCGCTCCTCGGCCTGTACGACATTTCCTCGGCCGGCGTGTCCTTCGTGGCCGACCCGCGTCGCCACCGCTTCGAGTTCGAGGAGCAGGTGATCGGCCAGGTGCACATGCCGGGCGAGATGCCACTGACGGTGGAGCTCGAGGTTCGCCACAGCCGCGACTTCCCGCGGCAGCCCAACCTCCGCATCTACGGCACGCGCATCACCCGGATCAGCAAGGAACACGAGCACTTGCTCGCCGAGTTCCTCACTCACTGGCACCGGGCAGGGGGAGTGGTCTAGCGGCCACTGGGGGCGGGATCATCCACAGCGCCGTGGCCGCCGCCGCCACCCAGAAGTTCCACAGGGCGTAGCCAAACAGGCTGAGCGGGCTCCCAATCTGGAGCGGCCCCCGGTCGAGGCCCACGCTGGCCACGCCGCCGAGGAGCGCCAGGGCAGCCGCGAAGCCGCCGGGCGCGAGCCCCGCCGGGAGCGCGCGGGTGGTGCGGATGGCAAGCGCATAGGCGAAAGCGGCGATTCCAAACGCTCCACCCGCCAAGGCCACGCCCACGTACGCCACGTCGTGTAGTGCAGTCGCGACATGGATGCTCTCGGTCGAGCCGCCGCGAAGACCCACGGCAGCACCCACGGCGGAGAAGGCCACCACCAGCGTGGCGCCCATGCCGCCGGCGGCGGTACCGGCGGCGGCCCAGGTGCGGTTTCCCGAGAGCCGCCCCCGCAGGGCGCCGAGGAAGACGACGAGGCAGAGCACGGCGAAGGTGGTGATGGTGGCGTTGACCTGGAGTGCCCGCGCGTTGGTGGCGTGAAAGGCGGCGATCACCGCAGGGTCGCCGTCGGGGGGCGGGAGCGGAGGCGCCAGCACGAAGGCGAGGCCGGAGAGCACGAAGTAGCCGATGCCGAAGATGCCGGGCACCCGCGCGTGGTCGGAGGCTGGCGGGTTCAAGGGGCCGGCTCCGCTGCTTCTTCCTTGTCGACGTTCTCCTTGGCCTGCTTCATCATCTCCTCGAGCGTCAGCGGGCGCCCGGGATCGCTCGGCGCGGCCTCCTCGGGTGCCTCGACCTCGACCTTCCCCGCCCAGGGGAAGTCCATCGGGCGCGATCCGTCGTCGCGCAAGTTGAGCGGCAGCAAGGAGAAGGCGGGCACGTAGATGAGTATGACGAGCGCCAGGCAGATGATCGCCAGCGTGGGCATGATTGCCTTCGCCACCTGGACGAATGGCTGCCGGAAGATCGCGGCGGCGACGAACAGGTTGGTGGCCACCGGCGGCGCCAGGTAGCCGATCTCCATGTTGACCACGAACACGATGCCGAAGTGGATGGGATCGATGCCGTAGTGGTTGATGGCCACCGGGGCGAGGATCGGCGCAAACACCAGCGTGGCCGAGATGCTGTCCATCAGCGCACCGAGGACGATCAGCACCACGTTGGTGAGCAGCATGAACTGCCAGGCGTTGAGGTCGGCGCTCTGCACCCACCCGCGGATGAGGCCCGGCGCGTCGATTTCCGCGAGGAAGTCGTTGAGCCCGAAGGCGAGCACCACGATGAGGATGAGGCTCCCCATCAGCGTGGCGGCCTCGACGAGGATCGCGGGGAGTTGCCTCGGCGCCACGTCGCGATGCACGAAGGTGGCGATCGCCACCGCCGCCGCGAAGGCCACCGCGCCGGCATCGGTGGGGGTGAACACGCCCCCGTAGATGCCGCCCAGCACGATGAGCGGCAGCGTGAGCGACCACGACGCGCCCTTGAGCGTGCGCCAGGCCTCCGCCGCCGAGAAGGGGTGCCGTGACCCTGGCACGCCGAGCCCGGTCCAGATCGCGTAGACCGCGAGCAGGCCGCTGAGTGAC
>VGRQ01000467.1 GCA_016875315.1 Deltaproteobacteria bacterium
CGCCCGGGGCAGCCGCCGGCGCGTCGGCACCGCGCGCGAGCTTCCCCTCGACGAGGATGGGTGGCGACGGCTTCTCGCCACGGAGCTCCGCCTCGCACACCCGCAGCGCGCGCACCAGCTCGTCGATGGAGGCAAAGCGCTCGTCGGGCCGCTTGGCGAGGCAGGTGTTCACCACCCAGCCGAGGGTGGGGCACTCGGCCAGCGCGGGGGCGCGCGCGTCGAGCGGGGGAGGGGGCTGGTTGAGGTGCGCGAGCAACACCCCCACGCTGGTGTCGCTGACGAAGGGCGCCTTCCCCGACACGCACGCGTAGAGGATCACGCCGAGCGAGTAGATGTCGGAGCGGGCATCGAGGCGCTCGGCGCGGATCTGCTCGGGAGACATGTACGACGGGGAGCCCACCACGGCGTCGGTGCCGGTGAGCTCGTCGTTCACGCGCAGCTGCTTGACGAGGCCGAAGTCGAGCACCTTGACGAAGTCCTCGTCGTCGCCGTGCTGCACCAGCACCACGTTGGCCGGCTTCAGGTCGCGATGCAGGAGCCCGAGGCCGTGGGCCTCGCGGAGGGAGCCGCAGATCTGCCGCGCGATGGCGACGATGCGCCTCGCGGCGAGCGGCGCCTCGGCGCGAATCACCTGGTGGAGCGTGCGCCCGTCGAGGTACTCCATCGCGATGTAGAGCAGCTCGGCCTGGCCGCCCGGGCCCGCGACGGCGCCGTGGTCGAACACCCGCACCGTGTTGGGGTGGGTGAGCTTGGCGCAGGCGCTCGCCTCGAGCTGGAAACGCTGGCGGAACTCCCGGTCCTGGTCGCCGTCGCCGCCGCCGCTGGCGAGCACCTTCAGCGCCACCACGCGCCCGAGCGGCGCTTGCTCCGCCTGGTAGACGCGGCTCATGCCCCCGCGCGCGATCGCGGCAGTGACGCGGTAACGACCGTCGAGCACGCGTCCCAGCAAGGGGTCGCGCTCCGGCAGGCTCGGCGGGTTGGCGGGTGCGCTGCTCATGCGGAGGCCGACCTTGTCAATTCCGTGTCGTGGGGTTTCTCGGCGCATCATAGCGCCTGCGCGCTCCAGCGGGCAGGCGTGTTGCCAACTGAGACCTTGCCAAGGGGGAGTTGATCGGTAGAATTCCCCGGTGGGTACTCGGGCGGCGTTGCCAGCGGCCGCCCACGTGATGAACGAGCCTCCCGACCCCAACTCGCGCCGCCCCACCCGGATGCCGGAGGTCCTCGAGCGCTTTTTGACCGAGGCGGTGGCATCGCCCGTCCTGCTCGCGGCCACTCTCGCCCTCGCTGCCCTGCCCGCGCTGGTGTTCGCCTTCGCCGAGCTGCCGCTGCGCTCCCACGCGATCATCAGCGCCGTGGTGATGGCGGTGAGCCTCTGGGTGCTGCGGCGCATGCCCCACTGGCGCCTGGCGGTGGCCATCCTCTCGGTGTGCATGTCGGTTCGCTACATCGTGTGGCGCGGCATCGCGACGCTGGCCCTCGATCGTCCCGAGGACGCCATCCTGAGCATCCTCCTGTACGGCGCCGAGCTCTACGGCGTGGGCGTCCTGATCCTGGGCTACTTCCAGACCTCGATCATGCGGCCGCGCCAGCCGGTGCCGCTGCCCGACGACGCCGACCTGCCCACGGTCGATGTCTACGTCCCCACCTACAACGAGAGCATCGAGATCCTCCGCCGCACCCTCATCGGCGCGCAGGCCATCGAGTGGCCCCGGAAGCAGGTGTACCTGCTCGACGACGGGCGCCGTCCCGAGATGCGGGCGCTGGCCGAGGAACTCGGTGTCGCCTACCTCGTCCGCGCCGACAACCGGCACGCCAAGGCGGGCAACATCAACGCGGCGCTGAAGGTCACCGGTGGCGACTTCATCGCCATCTTCGACTGCGATCACGTCCCGGTCCGCAGCTTCCTGCGACTGACGATGGGTTTCTTGCTCGCGGATCCTCGCGTGGGCCTGGTGCAGACGCCGCACCACTTCTACAACCCCGACCCCTTCGAGCGGAACCTGTGGCTGGAGGAGCTGGTCCCCCCAGAGCAGGAGATGTTCTACCACGCGGTGCAGATCGGGAACGACTTCTGGAACTCTGCCTTCTTCTGTGGAAGTTGCGCGGTGTTGCGGCGAACGGCGATCCAGAGCGTGGGGGGAATCGCCACCGAGACGGTGACCGAGGACGCGCACACGGCCTTGCGCATGCACGCCGCAGGCTGGCGCTCGGCCTACCTCGACATCCCCCAGGCCGCTGGGCTCGCGACGGAGCGCTACGCCTTCCACGTGGCGCAGCGCATGCGCTGGGCGCGCGGCATGACGCAGATCTTCATGCTCGACAACCCGCTGTTCAAGCCGGGCCTCACCTGGGCGCAGCGGCTCAACTACCTCAACGCCATCCAGCACTTCCAGTTCGGCATCCCCCGGCTGGTGTACCTGATCTCGCCGTCGTTGTTCCTCCTGTTCGGCATTCACCCACTTCGAGCGAATCCGTGGGAGGTCATCGCCTACGCGATGCCCCACGTGTTCCTGTCGCTCATCGGTGGGCTCGCCGTGGCCCGATCGGTGCGGCACGCGTTCTGGGCGGAGGTCTACGAGACCTCCCTCGCGCCGTACACCGCGCTCGTGACCGCCCTCGCCTTCGTGGCGCCACGCCAGGGCAAGTTCAACGTCACCGTGAAGGGCGCCGCGCTCGAGCGCGCCGCCTACGACCTCCGCCACGCCCTGCCCAACCTCGTGGTGCTCGCCCTCTGCGTGGCGGGTCTCGTCGTGACGCCCGCTCGCTGGGGGGAGTTCCCCCTCGAGCGGGGAACGCTGCTGGTCACCTCGCTGTGGAACCTGTACAACGTGGCCATCCTGGGGGCGGCGGTCATGGTCGCCCTGGAACGTCCCCAGCGTCGTAAGACCTGGCGCGTCAGGCGAGAGCATCGCGTGCGGGTCATGGCAGCAGACCGGCAGGATCTCATCCCCATCGTGGGCGAGACCACCGACATGAGCGAGGGGGGCATCCGCCTCGTGTGCGGTGACTTCCCCGCCGACGAGAAGCGCGTGATCGTCGATATCCAGAGCGAGTTCAGCCACGCCGAGGGCATCCCGGGACGGGTGGTAGCGCGTTTCGACCGCGAGGATCACGTGGAGCTCCGCGTGGAGTTCCGCGACCTCGACCCGGCCCAGGAGCGATCGGTGATCGAGCTGATGTTCACCGACCCCGACGCCTGGACACACCGGCCCATCACCCAGCACCCGTTGCAGTCGTTGCTGACGGTGATCTACGCCCCGTGGCGCGCCCTGGTGCTCAGCCTGCGCGACGACGAGATGGACGAGTCGGCCGCATGAACACCCAGTGGCAATGCCCGCTGTGCAAGGCGGCGAACCTCGTACCCGCCCCCCTGTGTCGCGTGTGCCGCACGCCGTGGCCGGGCATCCGTTCGCGGTCGCGCGCCGACGACGACGATTCCCCAGTGGCCACGAACCTGCTGGAGTCCCTTCCCGCGCCCGCCGCGCTGGCCTTCCTCGCCCTCGTGCTCTTCTTCTGGTGGGAACCGGTCACCCGGCCCTTCTCGGTGCCCAACGTTCACAGCGGGTGGACGGCCTCGGTGAGAGCCGAGCGTCGCGACGAGCTTCGACTCGCCCGGCGCGACTTGCTGGCCCTGGCGGAGGAGCTGGAGCGCACGCTCTCCACCGGCACGCCGCTGCCGGCGGCCTGGAACGACAACCTCACCAGCACCCGGCAGAAGTACCAGGTCTACGGCGAGCGAGACCGCACGCCGAAGCTCGGCGTGGCCGAGGTGAAGCTGCACACCGCCGTCATCGAGCTGGCCAGCATTCGCTACCAGCTCTCGGCAGGCCAACCGGGGGTAGAACTCCGGGAACGGCTCGCCCTCGTCTTTTCTGTCCTTTCCGAGGTCGCGGAGGAACTCAACAATGCGTAGCAGCCTTTTCTCTCTCGCCGTGCTGGCGGCGATCCTCGGGGCCTCGGGTGCCTCGGCGCAGGAGGCCGAGCGACCGTACCCGGGCCCCGAGGGGGTGTACGAGGCCACCTTCGAGGACGAGTTCTTCCAGTCGAGCGACCTGATGTTGCAGGGCGTGCATGCCAACGCCGCCCTGACGTTCACGCGACCGAAGTCCTGGGAGCTCGTGGCCGACCCCGTGCTCCACGTGGCGCTCAACCACTCGGCTGCGCTGCTGGAGCACCGTTCCCACCTCACCGTGCTGGTCAACGACCACCCGGTCGGGACGGTGGCGCTGTCGGCGGCCAATGCGACCGGGGGCGAGATCGAACTGCGCCTGCCGCGGAAGC
>VGRQ01000468.1 GCA_016875315.1 Deltaproteobacteria bacterium
CGCCGAGAACGGCATCGTCATCGACGAGATCATCCGCGAGGCGGTGGACGCCGGCCACAAGGAGCCGGCGTGGCATGCCAAGACCCGTCCCACGCGCATGGAGGCCGAGGGCGTACACCGCGCGGTGGCGATCGCCGAGGTGGCGAAGGTGCCGCTGTACATCGTCCACCTGTCGAGTCACGACGCGCTGGAGCAGGTGAAGATCGGCCGCGCCCGAGGGGTCGACGTGCAGGCGGAAACCTGCCCGCAGTACCTCTTCTTCGACCAGAGCTGGTACGACAAGCCGAACTTCGAGGGGGCGAAGTGGGTGATGACGCCCGCGTTGCGCGAGAAGTGGAACCAGGGATCGCTGTGGCAGGGCTTGCGCATGGGGGATCTGTCCGCGGTGGCCACCGATCACTGCCCCTTCTGCTTCACGGGACAGAAGGAGCTCGGTCGCGACAGCTTCACCAAGATCCCCAACGGCGCCCCCGGCGTGGAGAACCGCGTGACCGCCCTCTACGACGGTGGCGTGCGCACCGGCCAGATCAGCCTCAACCGCTGGGTGGAGCTCACCAGCACCTCGGCGGCCAAGACCTTCGGCCTGTTCCCGAGGAAGGGCACCATCGCCGTGGGATCCGACGCCGACATCGTGATCTTCGACCCGGATGAAACGCGGGTGGTGAGCGTACACGACCCGCGCACCCACCACATGCGCGTGGACTACTCGGCCTACGAGGGCCACACCATGACCGGCTGGAGCGAGACGGTGCTGAGCCGCGGCCGGGTGATCGTGCACAAGTCGAGCGCGGAGACCGACAAGGGCGGGCGCTTCGTCAAGCGCGCGCGGGTAGGCGAGCTGCTGCGCTAGCTCCGGAGGCCGGCGTCGCGACTCCAGCCCGTGTCGCGTCGCGCGCCCGGAGGACTAGCGAGCCCGCGCCGCTTCGCTGACGACGAGAGCGCCGTCCCCCGCGTACGGCGCCCCCAGCAACAACTCCACGACGCCGTCCCCGTCGAGGTCGCCGTGAGCCATGCCGAGCCCCAGTCCGAGCTGGTCCTGGGTCGCGGCGAGGGTGATCTCCGCACAGCTCGTCCCCACGACGCCGGAGAGGGGACCGTCGAAGATCCAGGCGGCGCCATTCTCGTAGGGACGCCCGGCGCTGTCGCTCGATACGACGAAGGCGGCGGTACCGTCGTCGTCGAGGTCGCCCAGAGGCTCCACCAGGTAGGCGCGCGCGTTGGTGCTCTCGCCCGCCACCAGCGCCGTGTGTACCCCGGGGGAGGGGCCGTGCAGCACCAGCACGCCCCCGCCGCCGCTGGCGCCGGTGACCACGCCGGCGAGCAGGTCGCCGAGACCGTCGCCGTCGACGTCGCCCCCGGGCTGCAGCGAGACCGTCTCGTCGCTGAGCGCGCCGAGGAAGGTGGCGGAGGCGAGATCGGCGTCGATGCCGTACGCGCCGCCATCGACGGTGGAGGCGGCGTACCCCTCGTCGAGGCCGTCGCCGTCGAGGTCGGCGACCGTCGCGACCAAGAGCGCCGTCGTGAGCGTGATGCGCCTGGCGACGGTCCAGTCAGCGTCTAGCCGTGCGAGCGCTCCGGCCACGGGCTGGACCAGGAGGCCGTCGCCGAGCGCGGAGGGGGGACCGTCAGACACGTCGTCCACGCAGGCGATGGGATCGGCCGCTACGAGATCGTAGAGGCAGGCGAGGTCGTCCCCGGCGTGCTCCACCACCAGATTGTCATCGCGACTGAGAAATGCGCTGCCGACGCCGGTTCCCACGGGCAGCTCGTCGGCCGACTCGTCGAACCACCCGGTGCGCGACCAGAGCGTGGTGGTGCCGCCGCCGAGCAGGTCGGCGCCGCTCGCCACCATCGCGTGACCGGCGTTTCCACTCGAAAATGGGGAGCCGATGGCCACCTCGCGCACGCCGTCGCCGTCGAGGTCGTCGAGCACGGCCAGTCGCGAGGCCCAGGTGTCGACGCCGTCGGGAGCGGCGGCCCAGGTGCCGGTCACCGCCTCGGTGGGCGGGTCGCAGCAGTCGATGGCGAGGCCGTCGCAGTCCTGGTCGAGGCCGTCGCCGCACGTCTCCTCGGCCCCGGGGAACACGGTGGCGTCGTCGTCGTCGCAGTCGCCCGCGATCGGCGCGCCCGCGACGTCGCAGCGGAGCACCGGCGTGCCGCTGCCGTGCCCGTCGCCGTCGTTGTCGGCGTAGTCGTGGGCGCGGTCGATGGCCTGCTCGTCCACCTCGCCGTCGCAGTCGTTGTCCGCGCCGTCGCAACGCTCGTCGGCGCCGCTGAAGGTGCCGGCGTCGTCGTCGTCGCAGTCCCCGGCGAACTCGCTCTGCCCGTCGCCATCGCCATCGTCGAGGCGACTGGCGTCGAAGCAGGCGAGGAGCCAGATCACCCCTTCACGCCCCCGGCGGTGAGCCCCTCCACGAGTTGTTTCTGGAGCACGAAGAACAGCGCCACGACCGGCACGCTCACGATGATCGAGCCGGCGGCGAACTTGCCCCATTCCGCGCCGAACTCGCCCACATAGCCGTTGAGCACCACGGGCAGAGTGTACGCCCGCTCGTCGCCCATCAGCGTGGCGGCGAGGATGAACTCGTTCCACGCGGTCATGAAGGCGAACAGCGCGGTGACGGCGATCGCCGGGCGCGCCAGCGGGAGGATCACTCGCGTGAAGGTGGTCCAGCGGCTGGCGCCGTCCATGGTGGCGGCCTCTTCCAGCTCGCGTGGGATGGTGTCGAAGTAGCCCTTGAGGTTCCAGGTGGCGAAGGGCACCGAGGTGGTGGCGTACACCAGCACCAGGCCGGCGAGGGAGTCGAGCAGGTGGAGCGCGTCGAGCAGCATGTAGAGCGGCACGCTCATCACCACGGCGGGAAACATCTGCATCACGAGAAAGCTGCCCATCAGCTGCTCGCGACCGGGAAAACTCCATCGCGACAGCGCGTAGCCGGCCGTGCAGGCGAGCACCACGCCGAGCGCGGCGGTGGCGGCGCTCACGACGAGGCTGTTGAACAGCTGGCGTGCGAAGAGCGCCTCCCCGGTGGAGGTGGTGGTGGCGAGCACGCTGCGGAAGTTGTCGAGGGTGAAGTCGGTGAGTGACAGGCCGATGCTGAAGCCCTGGGAGGGCGACAGCGCCATGCGGATCACCCACAACAGCGGCAGCATCGTCGCGACGGTGAGCAGCAGCAGCGCGGCGTGGGTGGCGATCACGCGGGGGGCGGAGGGGGCGCGCATCAGAGCACCTTCCTCCCGGCGAGGCGGTTGGCCAGGCGGCCGTAGAGCAAGAGCACCCCGAGGATGAGGACGGCGTAGGCGGCGGCGTATCCGTAGCGGTGCCCGCGGGTGAAGGCCCAGCGGTAGGCCTGCGACACGAGGATGTCGGTGCTGCCGTCGGGCTCGCCGCCCGACACGAGGTAGATGACGTTGAACTGGTTGAAAGTCCAGACGCTGCCGAGGATCACCGCCGGGAGCAGGGCGGGCCGGAGCAGCGGCAGGGTCACGTGGCGGAATCGCTCGATCCACGAGGCGCCGTCCACCTCGGCGGCCTCCTCGAGGTCGCGCGGGATGCTGGCGAGCGCCCCGAGCGTCACCACCATCATGAAGGGGAAGCCGAGCCAGGTGTTCGTCGCGAGGTTGGCGGCAAAGGCGGTGGCGAAGCTGCCGAACCACGACACCGGCTCGGCGCCCGCTGCGGTGAGAATGGCGTTGATGGCGCCGAACTGCCGGTGGAACATGCCCTTCCAGGTGAGGGCGGTGATGTAGGAGGGCACCGCCCAGGGCAGGATCAACAGCGCCCGGAACACGCCGCGCATCCGCACCCAGGGCTCGCGCAGCAACAGCGCCAGCGCCACGCCGAGCGAGACGTGCGCGGCCACGTTGGCCACCGTCCACAGCACGGTGACGAGCAGGGTGGACCAGAAGGAGAGCGGCGAGGAAAGCGGGAAGTCGCGCGCCAGCAGGATGTCGAGGAAGTGGGCGATGCCCACGAAGCTGAACTCCCGGCCGTCGGTCTCGAAGAAGGCCACGCCGGCCCCCACCACGAAGGGACAGAGCACCAGCAGCACCATCGCCGCGAAGGCGGGGAACAACCACGGCACGACGTAGGCCCAAGGGCGCCAGTTCACCTGCCGGGCGCGGTGCACGGCGAGCCCGAGGCCAGCCACGACAGCGACACCGAGGGCCACGAGCCAGGGCGCCGGGTTGCTCTCGGGCGGCGGCGGTCGCGACACGATGGCGTAGTCGGTCTGGGCCTCGGCGGCGGCCTGCGCCGGCG
>VGRQ01000469.1 GCA_016875315.1 Deltaproteobacteria bacterium
CGGGCGCGGGCTTCGAGGCCACGATGGAGGGCGCCCTGTCGCTGCGCGAGGCCGGGAAACCCGCCGAGGCGGCACGCCTGCTGCGCGGCATCACCGCGCCGAGCAGCGAGGACGACCGCTGGCGACGCGAGCTGCTCGCCGACGCGCTGATCGACGCCGACCAGCTCGACGAGGCCGACGAGGTATGGGCCAGCATCGGCGCCGGGTCGGGCGACGAGACCGCCCGCTTCGGCCGCGCCCGCGTGGCGCGGGCCAAGGGAGACTACGAGACCGCGTTGCGACTGCTCGACGGCAACAGCGATCCCCGCGCCCCCGAGGAACGCGGCCTCGCGCTCGAGGGTCTCGGCCGCTACGACGAGGCCGCCGCCGCCTACGAGGTCCTCGCGTCCGGGGCCACCGCCGAGTCGCAGACGGCCGGGCGGGTGGGCCAGGCCCGCGTGCGCCTCGCCCAGGACGATGCGCCCGGCGCCCTCGCCGCCCTGGCCAAGCTGGCGCTCGTCGACCCGGGCTACTCGCTCACCGTGGCACAGATCCGCGGCGATGCGCTCCTCGCCAGCGGCCGCGTGGACGAGGCACGCGACGTGTACGCGGCGCTCGATGGCGACGCCGAGCAGCGCACCGTTCGCCTGCTCGGCCTTGCCGAGTGTGCCATGGCCAGCGACGACGCCAGGGGCGCGCTCTCCTACTTCGACCAGGCGCACAAGGGCAGCGCCGATCGTTACTACCAGGCCCACGCCATCGCCGGCCTCGCCCGGGCCTGGGCGGAGCTCGGTTTCCCGTCGAAGGCGCGCGCGGAGCTGGAGCGGCTCCGCGGGGAGTACCCCGAGCGGGAAGACGCCATCGAGCGCGCGGCGGTCGCGGCCGGGGGCTGACAACGCCCACCCCTCGTGTCATCCTCGCGGTGCAGGGTGCTCCGCTTCACGCCGCTGGTGCTTTGTCTCGTCGGCTGTGCCGACCAGCACGTGTTGTTCGACGCCGACGTGCCCTGGTCGGTCGACCCGCCGGCCGACCCTGTTCCCTACGGCTTCTGGGGACTCAACGGTTTCCTCGACGAGAGCGGCCTCGACGACCTCGGCCGGCGTTTCCACATGACGACCTTCAGCGTGGCGAACCGGGAGCCCGAGTTCGGCACGGAGGATCTCCTGCCGATGGTGCGCGCCGCGGGCCAACGCGCCAACCTGCGCATGGCCGGCGGCCACGAGTACTACACCGATCGGGAAGACAACTTCGATATCGACCGATGGAAGGCGATGATCGACCAGTGGCGCGGGTGGGACGTGCAGCCGTTCATCGACGACGGCACGCTCGCGCACCACATGCTGATCGACGACATCGACACCTTCGAGGGCGACGATCCCTCAGCCGCCGAGATCGACGAGATGGCGCGCTACTCGCAGGAGGTGTTCCCGGGGCTGCCCACGCTCGTCCGCGCCAATGCCACCACCCTGCCCGTGCCCGAGGGCGGCACCTACGCGTACCTCGACGGCTGCGTGAACCAGTACCTCGCCACCGACGGGCTCGTGGGCGACTACGCCGTGGCCCAGCGCGACGCGACGCTGGGCCTCGGGCTCGACCTCGTGATGGGGCTCAACATCGCCGACGGCGGCAACGGCTCCAGCCAACAACCGGGCTGGCGACAGGACTACTGGGCGATGTCCGCCGACGAGATCGTCAACTACGGCACCACGCTCGGCAGCGCGCCCGGGACGACGATGTTCCTCAACTGGGAGTACGACGGCGAGGAGCGCTGGTTCGACGGGAGCGTGGGCAGCGACTACTTCGACGAGCCCGAGATGCAGGATGCGCTCGCGACGCTGGGTGAGTTCCTCGGCGGCTAGCGCCGGGCGAGCACGACGCCGAAGTCCTCCTTCAACGCGTCGCCGAGCATCGCCCGGAGCCGCGTGTCCGTGGGGCTGCGCGTGACACGCCCTTCCCAGGAGATCGTCGTCACCTCGGGCAGCTCGACACCCTCGACGACACTGACGTTCGCTCGATGGCGGAAGATCCCTCCGGCGGCGATCCGTCCCGAGCTCGGGACGATGACCCGCCCGGCGCGGGCGGCGACCGCGTCGAGCAGCGCGTCGAGCTCCGGGTGCAAGAGGGTCTCTCCCCGCCAACCCAGGTAGAGGGTCTCCACCCGGCCCACGTTGTCGAGGATCCGCGCCGCCGCCGCCGCCCCGAGGAAACCGCGCGAGGTGTCGAGGTAGCGGAGGTCGCGCAGCTCCGCCAGCCGGCGGGGGTCGGCAACAACGGCCTCGTAGCCGACCGGCGATCGCGCGAACATGCGTCGCAGGAGCGGGCTACTCGGATCGGACGGCACGTCGCTCGCCTCGAGCACGAGCGCATCGACGCGCCGACGCGGGGGCGCCGCCACTCGAATCGCCTCGCGCGCGAGCGCGACGATGGAGTCACTGTCGCGACGCAGATAGCAATTCTGAATGCAGGGCGTGGTGCAGGCTTTCACCACCTCGCGCCGGGCCCGCAGCGCCTCGCTCTCCCAGAGCTGGCGCAGCGTCTGCTCGCGCACAGAGCCGAAACGTCCCGCGAGGAAGTCCAACTTGCCGTCGCACATCATCGCCTGGCCGTCGGCGTTGACGTAGAGCTCCTTCCAGCCGGCCCAGCAGGGCGCGTCGAGCGGCGACAGGCCCTCGCGGTAGTACCGCGGCACCAGGGCGAGATCGTCGGGGCGGTTGAGCACCAGGGGGTGGCCCGAGATCGCGCTGATCGCCGCATCGAGCGCAGGCATGTCCTCGGGCCGGAACCACATCCCGCCCACCATGTCGTCGTCGCGATTGCGAAACAGGTTGAGCACCTGCACGCCGTGGAACCCCTGCTCGCCCAGCCAGTCCACGAAGTCCGCGAAGCCCGCGGCGTTCTCGCGGTGCAAGATCGCGTTGGCGCACACCTTGCGGTGGGGATTGCCAAGCGCCTCGTCGGCCTCGCGGAGCGCCTGGTAGCCGGCCATGGCGCGCTTGAAGCTTCCCGGGCCCCGCACCTGGTCGTGGATGGGCTCGGGACCGTCGAGCGAGATGTTGACGTGCAGCTTCTCGGGGGGGATGGTCGCGATGCGCGCGGCGCGCTCCGGCTTGATGAGCGTCGCGTTCGTCGTCAGCGTTACATGCATGTCGCGACGGGCGGCGTGGGCGAGGATGTCCTCGAGGTCGGGGCGGACGAAGGGCTCACCACCGAGCGGGTTGAACACGCGCACCCCCCAGTCGGCGGCCTGGTCGACCAGGTCCATCAGCTCGCGCGCCGACAGCTCGGGGCTGTCGTAGCAGGTGGTACACATCACGCACGACAGGTTGCAGCGCAGCGTGACGTTCACGCTCAGCCAGTCCGGCGGCGCCAGCGAGCGGTTGAGCACTCGCGAGGCCCACATCCGGGCGTCGCGCGTGATCTCGCCGAGGGGGCGCGCCATGGCGGGGGTGTATCATCCGCCGGTGCGCGTCCTCGTCGTCCACCATGGCCAACTCGCAGGCGGCGGCGGCCCCACTACCGGCGGGGCCATCCGCGCCGCCCAGCATGTCCGCGCCTTGCGACGTGCCGGCCACGAGGTCCACTCCCTCGCGCGCGCCCAGGACGAGCCCGGGGGCTTCACCGGCCCTCGCCACCTCGCCGCGGGCGCGCGAGGCTTCGACTGGGTGCTCTGCGTGGCCCCGGAGGAAGCCCCGTCGCTGAAGGGCGTCGCCCCCCTGGTGGTCGATCTCTACGCGCCGCGGCTGCTCGAGGCGGCGTGGCAAGGTGAGCAAGAAGACGCCGCCCAGCGCACCCTGCTCGCCATCGACGCCGCCGACGAGGTGTTGTTCTCCAACCCGCGCCAGCGCTGGTTTTACCTCGGCCTCCTCGCTGCTTGCGGATGGGACGTGTCGCGACCGGTGGGGCACGTCGTCCCCCTCGCGGTGGAGCCGATCGCCCCGGGCAAGCGCGCGCGCAAGCCGATCGTCGTATGCGGCGGCTACCCCTGGCCCTGGCAAGACGCCCGCGACACCCTCGCCCGCGCCGCCGCGCACCTCGGCAAGCGCGCCGAGCTGCGGGTCGTCGGCCTCGATGGGAGCCTGCTCCCACGCGCGGAGTGGCAGGCGCTCTGCGCCCGGGCCGACGTCGCCCTCGACCGCTACGCCCACCACGTGGAACGGGAACTGGCGCTCTCCTTCCGGCAGCTCGACTACCTCTCTGCCGGTCTCCCCATCGTGAGCGATCCGTGGACGCCGCTCGCCGAGGAGCTGCGCCGGGAGG
>VGRQ01000470.1 GCA_016875315.1 Deltaproteobacteria bacterium
CACCAGGCCCTCGATGTCCCCGGTCGACGGCGCGCGCGGGAAGAAGTGCAGCGCGTCGTCCCCACCGCGGTCGAACACGCCGTCCAGGTGGACAATGTGAAAGTGCAGGTTCAGCAGCACGCGAAGGTGTGAGGTGGTCACCGCGCCGGTGGCAATCCCGGCCACGTCGACGCGGGCGAGCGGGGCGAGGCCATCGAAGCGGTAGGCCTCGCCCGCCTTGAGCCTGCGGGTTTCCACGCGGCGGCCGGTTGCTCGGCCGAGCACCTCCGCGAAGACGCCCGGGAGCGCCTCTGCGGTAGACGCGTGCGCGTAGTCGCCCTGCCGATGGGTTCGGAAGTAGCGCACGAGCTTGGTCGACGCGGCGCCGGACTGTCCCAGCGTGACCACCCACACCTGGGCACCGAGCTTACTCGCCATCGGCAGGATCTCGTCGCGAAATCGCGCCTCGTCGCCAGCCTCGTCGTTGGACCCGCCGTCGGTGAGGAGGAGCACCACGCGGCGGTCGCCGGTCGCGCCCATGTTCCCGAGCGCCAGGGCGAGCGGCGGAGCGAAGTAGGTGCTTCGCCCATCGTACACCAGTGCGCCCTGGAGAGCCTGGACGAAGGCGGCATTGTTGGCGTAGTCCGAGCGTCGGAGCACCGGCCCGCTCCCGTTGTGTCCCGCCCCGCTCATCGCCCGGTCGAACGGCACCACCCACAGCTCATCTTCCCCCTCCACCAGCAAGTCAGACAGGAGCAGCGTGGCGAGAATCGCGACCTGGCCCGGATCGTTCGCCTGCATCGACGCCGAGGTATCGACCACCACGGCAAACTCGTCGGCCCGCGCGGGCTCCGAAAGCGACGCGAGGAGGATGGCCCACGACACGCGCGGGAGCCTACACCTCGCGCCCGGGGCGATCAAGCGGCGAGGGGCCTGAACTGATCCCGCGTGAGCGCACCGCGATGAGGCCGGGCGCGGAGGCTAGCCGCGGCGGTCCCTCAGGTGCTTCTGGCGCACGCTGTTGTGGAAACGCAGCACTGCGGCGGGTCCGTTCGGGGCGCCCTCCTCGGTCGGGTAGGGACCCGACTTTGCCGCAACGTCGCGGGGAGCGCCGTCGAGCCGGTGGAGGGCCTTGAATCGGTCCCAATGGGTTCCGGTCCGTGCGGCATCCGAGCGGGCGAAGTTGGCAAGTTCGAACGATGCGGGCAGCGCGGCATCGGCCACGCCACTCACCGCTCTCACGACGCGAACGGCGTCGACCGAGATCACGACGGAGCCGAAGCCGAGTGGACGCGCGTAGCCCAGCTTGTGACCGTGTTTAGGCTCCGCGGCCGAGCTCTCGCCGAAGTCGAGGGCGTCGAGAACCAGCGCGAGCTCGCTCTCTTCCAGCTCGGCGAAACGGAGTTTCACTCGGAACTGCGTGTTGCGTCGTGACACGAAACGCACGATGGGCGCGTGCTCGTCGAGGAGGGTGCCCGCCGAGATGTCGCCGGCGTAGTCGTCCCCGGCGGCGTTGGGCTGGTGGAGGTACACCTTTCGACCGGCCAAGTCGCCACCCCGGTCGCGTGCCACGGCTTTGCCACCGACCTCGTGGACGAGGTCGCCATAGGTGACGAGGCTACCGGCGGTTCCGTTGCGCGGCGCTGCCGAACTCTGGTCGAGGTAGAACTCCACCGCGCTGGACTTCGGCAAGCCCATCTGCGGGAGGGACACGCAGAAGTCCCCGGCCCGTCCCGATGGGTTGAGGAAGCGCGATGCCTCGTCCGCTTTCCCAGCCGCGATGACCTCGACCGCAGCGTTGAACGCGAGGCGCCCGGCGAGCTGCGACCAGTCGTTGTCACCTTCGCCCCCATCGTTCCCCGCGATCCCCTTGACACCGTGATTGGTCTTGTCCACGGCATAGCCGAACAGGCGCCGGGCGCCGGTGAGCGACACTGGGGGGCCACCCGGGTGGCTCGTGCGTTTCTCGTCCGCCGTGGGCGACACCTGGGGCCGGTCGACCAGCCCACCCGCCCCGTTGTCCCACACGCGCCGTACGCTGTCATTGTAGGCCCATCTGAAGTAGTAGTGATGACCGAAGGCGACGATGCGGTTGGAATGCGTGTCCCACTCGACGTAGATCATGTCGCCAATCTGGAAGTCCGGCGACTGGCACACCGTCCTCAGGTGCCGCGTTGCTAGGTCCCGCTTTGCCGCCTTGTGGAGATCTGGGTGAGCGCCGTGCAGGTGGCCACGCTTGTCGTCGGCCAGAACAGCGGCGGTGCGCCGCCAAGCCTGGCGCACTACATCGTCGATCTTGGCATTCCTCGCGATTGGGACCCCGTGCGGATCGGCCGCTGCGTGCAGCCACCTCTTGGTGAGACCATAGTGCTGGGGATCTGCCGTCCCCGCCAGCCGTGCCTCCATTCCACCCCGGTATCGTAGCATCGACGCGGACCCGTCGAACTCCGCCTTCTTAGCCTCGAATACATCGACCTCGGTCGGTAGGCCGTCGCGGACGTCGAGCACGATCGCCGGACACGGGTCGATCCGGCGCGGAGGATCGCACCAGCGCGCGTTGGGTCGGTAGGTGTAGTGCCGCTCGCCTACCCGCTCCATGGGCGCCCCCGTCAGCGCGCCGAGTGCCGATCGCAGCATGCCCTTCAGGCTCGGGCCGGGGATGACGACACTCCCGTGCTCGTCGGGCAGGCGCAGTGGTTCCAGCACCTGCCTTCCTCGCGCGATGCACCGGCCGCCCAGGCCAGCGCCCAGGGTACCCTGCTCGTCGTTGGCCGAAGCAGGTCGCCACCCCTCGGCGTCTTTCGCCGCGTAGCGCTCGTTCCCCACGATCAGCGGGGTCCTCACCGTCAGCGTGAGGCAGATCTCGCCCGACAGGCGTTCGGCGCCTCCGGTGCCGTCGTGGGGCACCGGGGGGGGGCCCTCGCCAAGGGGAACCGCCGGGACCTTGTGGTGGCGGTAGGGGCGAGCACGGCCCACGCGTTCGTCGATCGGCATCAGTTCCTCCCCTGTTGCTCAGTGTTCGCGACGAGCCTCCACCCCACCAGCCGCCCGCCCTGCTCGTAGCGACGCCAGCGGAGCCACTCGGGCAGGGCGCCGACGCTCGCGCCGAAGCGCAACGCATCCCGAAGCCGGACGACGTGGCCCGTAGTGGCGGTGACCGCATCGCCCGGGACCTCGCGCATGCGAACGCCGCGCCAGGTGCCGCCGTCGCTCACGAGATGCACCCACCCGTCGCCGAGGAAGACGCGAGCCTCGAGCAAGGCGCACTCGAATTCCGCGGGGAGTGGACCGGCTGCCATGCACGGGCCGCCCCGCGGAAGCCCGCGGCGGGCCGAGTCCAGTGGGTCGGGCTCGAGCCAGTAGCCAACCACGGCGTCATTGCCCACGGCGGCGCGCAGGCTCGCGAGGGAGAGAGCGCCCGTCCCCCCGGCGACCGGCGAGGGCTGGAGCGCGCAACTGGCGGGCTGGGCGCCCGGCGGGGGCGGCGGAGGTTTCGCAACGCCGCGCGGTGCTGTTCGCGGCACAGGACGCGCCCCGGGGGTCGCCCCGCCAGAGGTCGGCGGCGCCACCGGCACTGCAGCGAATCCAGGCGCCAGAGCCACCTCGTCGGCGCTCAGCACCGACCACGGCGCCCAACCGGCGCCCCGCCACTTGCGCCCACCCAGCGGCACCATGCCCAGGCTGGCAAGGCCATCTTTATTCCCGACCGTGCCCACGAGGGCCGCAACCACGCCCCCAGCCTGAACGAGAGCGGCCTTGTCGGGGCACTCCACGACCATGCGCCACCCGAATCGTCCAGCCAGCACCGCCAGCGAGGTGAACTTGGCGGACTCGAAGGGTCCGCCCGCGAACTCGTCTTCGGCGTGGTGATTCAGGAGGGCCGCCGTCCAGCCCGCGCCTTCCTCCAAGTAGGCGTCGCGCACGAGCACGCGGGCACTCCGGGTGACCGTGCCGAAGTACTGCGCCCGCAGGTCGCGGACTTCCTTCTCGGCCATGGGCGCGCCCGGCCCGTCGGGGCCACTCACGTTCGGGTCTTCCACGGGTACGCCGCGACGCCGCAGTTCCCGGGAAAGCGCGTGGGCAAGCGGTCCCCTCAGTGACGATCCGGGGATAAAGGGGTGCTTTCCGTCGAAGGCCATGGCGTGGTCGGGCTCGAAGGTCCGCCCGTAGGCGGTCGCCGTCATGCCTCGCGGTAGTACCCAGTTTGCCGCAGGCTCCGGTCGCGTGTCGAGGATCCCGCCCGCGTGGGCGCC
>VGRQ01000471.1 GCA_016875315.1 Deltaproteobacteria bacterium
GGGGCGTCGATGCTCTCGGCTGGCTGCGCGAGCGGACCACCGCCGTGTCCCGCGGAGGAGGACCGATTCGTGCCGATGACGGCCTCGATGGATGTGGGCGAGCCTCCGGAGGATACAGGGGGGGGGACTTCCCACCATTTGTCAAGTGACAAAAGCGGCCCCAGGTACCGGCCGCAACTCGGCGTTGGCGGCTGGTCGTGGCCTCCGCGGCGGCTCCGGCCAGGACGTTCTTCCCCGCCCGCTCCGCGGGCTCCTCGCGGCGCAAGAACGCCCTTGCCTTCGCCTCTGCTTCGGCCATGGGGCTGGTGAGGCCGGGAAGCGGAGCTTCCCGGCCGTGTTCACTGGCCGGGCGCACGGGGCAGCTCCTTCCTCGGGTGACCAGGGTCGTAGAGGGTACCGTCCCTGAGCATCGCGACCAGCATGCGGAGGTTGCTGTCGGCCACGCTGCGCAGCGCCCGGCCGTGGGTGTGTCCCCGCGCGCGCAGGGCGGCGTAGTGCGCTCTCGCTCGCGCGTCTGTCTGCGCGGCGACGCGGGCCCAGTGATAGTTGGCGTTTCTCAGGCGGTTGTTCGCGGCACGGCGCATCTCGGGGCGGCCCTTCTTGTTCTTCCCGGTCTGCTTCGTCACCGGGGCGACCCCCGACAGCGCGCGGAGGGCGGCATAGTCTCGCTCCGCGAGCGCCTGCCCGGCCTCGACGAGCATCGTGGCGCCGACCTTCCAGCCGACTCCCGGCAAGGACAGGAGGACGGCGGCGTCACGGTGCTCGGATTCCTGCCCCGGCGGCGGCTCCTTCGCGGCCATCTTCGCCAGCAGGGCCTTCACGCTTCGCTCGATGCCCCTTCGCTGGTCGGCCACGAGCCGGAGGCGCGGAAGCAGCATCCCGATGTGGACGCGGGCGGCCTCCACCGCGCCGGCGCTGACGCGGAGCGGCGCCTGGCGGAGGGTGGCCACGACGGTCTCGGCACCGAGCCGGCGGATGCGGTGCCGGGCGAGCACGGCCGCCACGCGCGTCGTCGTGACCCTCGCGGCGGCGGCCGGGGTCGGCACCGCCTCCAGCAGGCTCCAGAACCACGCCTCGTCCGCCGAGGGACACAGCTGGAGGGCCTGCGGGAAGTAGCGCAGCAACTGCTCGCGCAGGCGGTTGGTGAGACCGTTCTCCTCCCTGGCGAGGTCGTCGTCGGCGCGCACCCACTCGCGCAGCACGACGACGTCGTCCTCGTCGGCCCGCACCCTGCGGAAGAGATGCATGTCGGTCCGCAGCGAGTCGGCGAGGACGAACGCGTCGCGCCGGTCATCCTTCGCCCCCGCGACGGTATGCCGGTCGCGAAAGCGGTCGAGCTGTTTCGGATTCAGGTGGAACAGCGCGAAACCACGCTCCATCAGCATCTCGACCACCGCGCCACGCGGCGTCTCGATCGACACCGCGGTCGTCGCCGGGTCGCCCAGGCGCGCGAGGATGTCGGCGAGCTCGGTGATCGCCGCGCCGCTATGCTTCACCACGCGCTCGGCGATCACCTTC
The DNA here is from genome assembly GCA_016875315.1 of Deltaproteobacteria bacterium. Lineage (GTDB taxonomy): Bacteria > Myxococcota_A > UBA796 > UBA796 > SXON01 > SXON01. The sequence goes on from VGRQ01000471.1 coordinate 1,519, forward strand.
CGGCCACCGTCGATCACGCAGACCTGGTGATCCTCGGTCGCCCAGTCGATGCCGACGTAGACCTTGAACTCATGCTCCATGTACACTCCGGGGTTGGTCACCATGAACCAGCCACGACGCCGCGTCGCCCCTGTACTGGCGCTCGAAGCGCAACTTCCCACTGGACGTCCGTCGTGGCCGACGCCCCCGGGGCACGAGTCCCCCCCAGGCAGCTCGAGGCGCAGGGGGCGTTTGGGTGCTCCCGGGGACGTGGCTCACGGTGCGTCGCGTCGTATCCCCTTCAGAGACAACGCTGGCCGCACCGAAGAGATCGTCAATCGCTCTCACGTCCTGCAAGGTACAGGGGGGGAGCTATGTGGTGTGCCCGAATGGCGAATGGTACTGGGTGTCGCGGCAGTTCGGTGAGCTGACGACGGACGCGAGCGGTCAGGACTTCGAGATCGCGGAACCTGATGGGCGCTGGGTTGATAAGGTAGAAGCACGGTTTTGTTTTTCGTGGGTTGAGTTCCACGCTTGGGCCATTCGCACCGGATATGAGTATCGCTTCGTCGACGAGCTTACTGCCGAGGGTTGGGTGTTGACGTGCGGCACCTAATGGTCCAGCCGACGGCATCGGCGACCGCGATGATGATGTGTTTTCTGCCCGGTTGCGGGCCGCTCGATGCGCCTTCGTTGGATTCGACCGGTCCCCGAGATCCGCTCCGTCCCAACGTTGGCGTCGCCGAGCGATATCGCTGGGAGACTGAAGATGTCGCGTGTTCCGGTGGAGGCAGCGCCCTCGACGGTCTGCCCGCCGACGCCTATGACACCGACGCAACCGGGCCCACCCACGTGCTCGTCCTCTGCGACGGCAAGACCTGCGCCGAGGGCTACCGCTCCTTCGAGCCCGGGGGGGCCTTCCTCGGCGCCTACTGCGTGACCGTGGAGGAGATCGAGTCCTGGCGCAACGCGTCGTGCCCCAACTGCTGGCTTGACTGCGGCGGCGGCGACGACATGCTGGCCACCGAGCCCCACGACACCCGCCTGCACCTCGCCCCCTGCCGCATCCGTCTCCCCGGCGACGGGCCGTAGGCCGTGCCCGACGCCACCGAGGGTTGCTGCGAGTACGGGGGCGGCGGTGCTGGCCGAGGCATCGACCCGCCGACCCGCCCGGGTGGCTTCGGCCCGTTCGCGGGCCCGTTCGAACCGATCGATAAGCCTGGGATTCCCGATGAAATCGTCCTCTAGCGCGGCGTCGTTGTTGGGCGTGTCGCTCTTCGGTGCTGGCTGCGCGAGCGAACCACCGCCGTGTCCCGCGGAGGAGGACCGATTCGTGCCGATGACCGCGTCGTTGGACACCACGGAGCCGCCGGCTGACACAGGGGGCGTGGAGAGCTATGTCCTGTGTCCCGACGCAATCTGGTATCCGGTATTCGATGACCATGGGGACGGTGTGATTGACGGTGCCGACGACCAGGACTTCGAGGTTGCATGGGCCTACGAGCAGTGGGTGTCCGGTGTCGATGGACGGTTCTGCTTTTCATGGCTGGAGTTCTACTCGTGGGCGTTGCGCACCGGATACGAGGTCCGTCTGGACGACGGCTACGAGTCTGGTTATTTCGGCGAGGCCGTGCGTGCCCTCAGTGCTACTGGGCTGGTCGAGTGCGACGGTTAGCTCGCACACTGTGGACGACTCTGGGCTCCGGCCTGGTCCTCGGTGGCTGCAACGGGACTGACCCCTTTGCCGCAGGTGGCGGGTGGCCCCGGGATCCACTTCGCCCCGGCGTCGCCGTCACTGAGCGATATCGCTGGGAAACCGAGGACGTCGCGTGCTCCGGTGGGGGCAGCGCCCTCGACGGCCTGCCCGCCGACGCGTATGACACACAGGCAATGGGACCTACCCACGTGCTGGTCCTTTGCGATGGCAAGACCTGCGCCGAGGGTTATCGCTCCTTCGATCCCGGGGGGGTCTTCCTCGGCGCCTACTGCGTGAGCCTTGACGAGCTCGAGGCCTGGCGAGCATCGTCATGCCCGGATTGTTGGCTCGACTGCGGCGGCGGCGACGACATGCTGGCCACCGAGCCCCACGACAGCCGCCTGCACCTCGCCCCCTGCCGCATCCGCCTCCCCAGCGACGGGCCGTAGGCCGTGCCCGACGCCACCGAGGGTTGCTGCGAGTACGGGGGCGGCGGTGCTGGCCGGCGCTTCGATCCGCCGACTGGCCCCGGCGGCTTCCGCCCCTTTCCGGGCCCGCTGGAGCCGATCGATGAGCCTGGGATTCCGGATGAAATCGTCCCGTAGCGCGACGGCGCTGGTGGTCGCTCTCGCAGGCGCGTGGGCATGCCACTCCGGCTACTGGGAGGCACCCGCTTGCCCCGAGGAGGCCGACCGATTCATGCCGCTCACCGCCACGATGGAGGTGGGCGAGCCACCAGCCGACACGGCCGGTGATCGCACCTACGTGATCTGCCCTGACGGGAGCTGGGAGTACGTCGAGGGGGACTGGGCTCCCGATAACAGCGCGGAGGGGGACTTCGAAGTCGCCAGGGCGGACCCGGACTGGGTGGTCGGCGTGGACGGCTACTACTGCTTCTCGTGGCTGGAATTGCAGGCGTGGGCGGTGAGGGTTGAGTACGATTACGCCTGGGGGGATCGTGGTGGTGGCGCCGAGGTCGGACCCGACATGATCACGGACTCCGTCGTCTGGTGCGAGCCGTGAGGATGGT
>VGRQ01000472.1 GCA_016875315.1 Deltaproteobacteria bacterium
CGGGCGCGAGCAGGTCGGCCAGTCGCTCCGCGAGCCCGTCGTCACCGCAGGCCTCGCCGAGCGCGTTGCGCAGGCGGTTCACGTCGCCGGGCGTGAGGGCGGTCATCTCGTCGAGCCGGACGAGCTCGGCGAGGGGCCGGCGGCGCAGCATGTCGGCCTCGGGCGCCCCCCTGCCCGGTGGATCCAATAGGCGTGCGCCATCGGGCGTGTAGGGCACGTAGGCCCCCTTGCTGTCGGGCTCGGTGCCGCAGAGGCAGGCGTAGATGGTCACCGCGAGCGCGTGGGCATCGACCGAGGGGTCGGGCGGTCGCGAGAGCGCGAGGGTCTGTTCCACCGGCGCGTAGCGGGGCGTGTACACCACCGTCGGCGCCACCGCGCCCGCGAGCGAGTCGGCCCGCGCGGTGCCGAGGTCGGCGAGCACCACCCGCCCCTCGGCGTCGACGAGGAAGTTGTCGGGCTTCACGTCGCGGTGCAGCCGGGGGGACCCGAGCGAGGCGCCCGACTGGTGAAGGCGGAACAGCGCGGTGGTAGCGCCCTCGCAGGCCCGGAGCACGGCGCCGAGGCCGGGCCCGCTCGCCACGAAGCTTCGCAGGGTGTGGGGGAACCAGGGCAGCGCGATCCACGGCAGATCGTCCACCTCGCCGTGGTCGAGCACCGTCACCACCCAGGACGGGGATCTGGCGTCGAGACGGGCGATGTCGAGGAGCGCATCGCGTTCGCGACGGAGCATGGGCGCGTCCTGCGCGGTATGCGCGATCTTCAGCGCCGCCACCGCGTCGCCGTGTACTGCGCGCCACACCTCGGCGGTGCCGCCGGCGCGGCGTTCAGGGGTCAGATTCCACCGGCCGATCTCGCGACGGGACATGCGCCCGGGTTGTAACGCCTACACCCGGTCGATCGCGTAGGCGTTGACCGGTGACGCCCGTCCCCGGATGGCCACGGCGCCGAGCGGCCGCATCGGCGGGACGCCCTCGACGGTGCCGATCACCTCGGCCACGGCGGCGGAAACCACGATGGCGACGTGCTCGTCGCGCGCCGTTTCCTGGAGGCGACTCGCGACGTTCACCGCGTCGCCCACCGCCGTGTACTGCATGCGCTCGGCGGTGCCGATGTTGCCCACCACCACCTCGCCGAAGTGTACGCTCACGCCCTGCTCCAGGGGCGGCAGGCCGCGAGCCCGCCGCGACTCGTTGTGCTTCGCCAGCGCCCGGTGCATGGCGACGGCGGCGCGGAGTGCCCGCGAGGCGGCGTCGGGCACCGGCGTGGGCACGCCGAACACCACCATCACCGCGTCGCCGATGTACTTGTCCACCACGCCGCCCTCGGCGCGCACCGCCGGCACCACCGCCTCGAGGTAGGCGTTCAGCTCGTTGACGAGCTTCTCGGGCGCCACGGTGGCGGCGTAGGCCGAGAAGCCGCGCAGGTCGGAGAAGAGAATCGCCACCGCCTGGCGATGGCCCCCTGGAGACGGCGCGTCGCCCGCGATGGCGGCGGCCGCCACCTCCTCCGACACGTAGATGCCGAGGGCCTGTCGCCCGCGCTCGGCGAGCACCGCCGCGCTGGCGCCCTCGTGGACCAGCCGCCGCGCGCGCAGTGCCGCCGCGTCGGCGATGAAGCCAGCGGCGGTGAAGGCCACCACCCAGATGGCCCACTCCTCGGCACTGGCCACGCCGGTGCCCATGGCGCTGTCGATGACGTGGAGCAGGATCCCGGCGGCAGCGTTGCAGGCGATCGACAGCCGCACGATGCGTCGCGACAGTCGTAGCGACGACGCGGCGATGGCCACGAGGAAGAAGGGGAATGTCGCGTGGTGGAAAGCGCCGTGGTAGTCGGCGGGGGGCGAGAGCGCCGGCGGGAGCGACACGCCGAGGATGAGCACCGCGTCGAGCGCCACCGACACCCGGAACGCGGCGCGCGGGGCCCGCTTGAGCTGCCGCAAGGCCAGGAGCGTGACGCCCACGCCCCCGGCCATCACCCCCATCGGCATCCAGCCGAGGAAGCTCCGTGCCAGCTCGGGGCGGCGCGCGAGGAACAGCACTTCCTCCACCACCATCAACGCGATGATCACCAGCCGCGTGTAGGCCACCGACACCTCGGCGCGCGCGAGGGCGCGCTCGAGGAAGTCGTTCATCGCGCGGTCGGGGGTGGTCATCGGGCGGCGGAGACTAGCGCGATGCAACTCCGCTGTGTCATATGCTGCGGCATTCCCGGGAGGCCTGGATGCCGAGCGTGCCGCACGTCGTGGCTCCGTGAACCCGCCCCGCGTCCGATTCGTCGTCCAGGGCGGGCGATCGGCTGGCGTGCTCCCCGGCGGCATCGTGGGGCGGATGCCGACGGCGTCGCTGCGACTGGCCGACCCTCGCGTGCCCGAGGCGGCGGCGCTGGTGAGCCTGCGCGGTCGCGACCTGCACCTGCTGGCGCTCCGCGGGACCCTGGAGGTCGACGGCCAGGCCGACGACGACATCGTCCTCGCCGAGGGCCAGCGCATCGTCGTGGCCGGGGCGGTGGAGCTCGCCGTCGAGGGCGTCGATCTCCCGGCCCGCGTGCTCGCCGTGGCCCTCCCGGGACAGGTGCGCGAGCTGTGCGCCCCGGTGTACTCGCTGGTGCTCCAGCCCGCGGCAGACCTCGTTCCCGCCTACGTGGAAGGGGCGCCCGCCCGCGCGTGGAGCACCGCCGAGGGCTGGGCCATCGACGTCGGCCAGGGACCGGAGCGCCTCGTCGCCGGTCGCGAGTGGACGGTGGCCGGCGTGCCGCTTCGTGCCGTGGAGATCGAGCTCGCCGAGGCGGCGGCGTCGCCCACCGCCAGCGGGGGACCGCGCCTCACCCTGGTCGTCCGCTCCACCACCGTTCACGTGCAACGGCCGAGCCGCCAGCCCTACGCGCTCGACGGGCTGGCCGCGCGCCTCGTGACCGAGCTGGCGCTCATGGGCGCCCCCGCGCCCTGGGACGTGGTGGCCCGGGAGATCTGGGGCAAGGACTACGACCTGCCCTGGCTCCGTGCGAACTGGGACCGCACCCTGCGACGACTGCGCCACCACCTGCGCGAGGCCGGGGTACGCGAGGACCTGGTGCGCGGCGACGGGCGCGGGAACGTGGAGTTGTACCTGTACCCGGGCGACGCGGTGGTGGACGAGGCGTAGCCACCGCAGCGATCGCGCAGTGATGTCACCGCGCGGCGAGGCGCGTACCTTCAGGACACGGAAGGCGCGAGAGCGAACCCGCTCCCGGTCGACCGCCAACGCGCGAATCCTCGCTCCGCGCGCTCAATACTCGTTTGCCCGCGTCGCGAGCGCGGGGAGGATCCACCCATGACCAGCATCGCCCTCGTCGTCCTGACCGCCACCGCGTTCGCCACCGAAGCCGAGGCCGACGCCGACGCCGGCGCTCGTGTCTACGGGTCCGCGCGCGGCTCCCTGGCCGTCCCCGCCGGCTACCCGGGGCTCGCGACCGGCCTGAGCGCCGAGGTGGGCGCCCAGTTCAAGGGCGGGCAGTCGCTTGGCCTGCGCTTCGCGATGGTCCCGAACCCGCCCGCCGTCCTCGGCAAGAACACCCCCGAGTTCGCCATGGGGCCCGCCGTGGTCTGGACCTACCACATCAGGGCGTCCTCGCAGCTCGACATCTCGCCCACGGTCGGCCTCGGCGCGGTGTTCGGCGCGAGCCCGGTCGACCAGACCAACCAGGTGCTCCCTTACCTCCAGGGCGGGCTCGGCCTGCGCTACCGCGTGCCGATGAGCACCGGCGGCGAGTTCTACATCATGCCCGAGGCCGGGCTGGTGCCCGCGATCCTCGCGCCGATGGTGGGCGTGAGCGTGGGGATCCTCGGCGCCCCGCCCGCGAAGGTGCCGGCGGCGTAGGGTGGCGCCGCTACCGCCCCAGCCGACGCAGCACCCCGCCGAGGCGATCGCGCTCGGCGCGGAGCTGGTCGAGCTCGAGCTGCTTCTTGTCGAGATCGGCGCGCGAGATGGCCAGCTCCCGTCGCAAGTGCTCGGCCTCCTCGGTCTGGCTCGCGAGGCGCGTGCCGAGCACGGCCACCGTCTCGCGCCGGAAGCCGGCCACGTCGGCCATCGCCGCGCTCAGCTGCGACACGCTGGTGGCGAGCGTCGCGACCTGGGCATGCAGCGCTTCCACCTCTGCTCGCTTGGCGTGGACCTCGGCCTCGGCGGCGTGGCGGCGGCGACGGTCTTCCCGCGCGGC
>VGRQ01000473.1 GCA_016875315.1 Deltaproteobacteria bacterium
GGGCCTCGCTGGGCTGGGAGTTGCCCTCGCCCGAGGCGCTCGCCGCCGCGGGGGTGAAGGCGACGCCCGAGCTCGACGACGTGGTGTCCGTGGCCCCGCGCTGGGACGGCGAGCTGAAGGCCGCGTGGGTGCTCAAGGTGGGCAAGAAGACCGTCGAGGTGCTGGGCCCGGCCCCGGCCGCGTGGACCCGGGCCGCCCCGGTGCCGCCCGAGGTGGGCGCGTGGCTCGCGCTGCAATCGGGTGCCACCGCCCTGGGCCTGGCCCCGGTCACCGGCGAGGCGTGGACGCTCTACCGGGCCTTCACGGGGAGCTAGGCGGCGTGCCCTTCGGCGGCGCGCCGTCGGCGTTGGCGAGCACCCAGGTCAGCTCGGTGATGGCGATGGTGCCCTCGGCGAGCGCGATGGGATCCACCTTGTCGACGGTGTCGGCCCAGGTGTGGTGGTAGTCGAAGTAATGCTCGTCGTCGGGAATCAGGCCCACGGAGAGCACGCCGTCGCCGGTGAGCGGCGAGATGTCGGCGCCGCCGCCACCCTCGCGCACCCACAGGCGGCTGGCGGAGAGCATCGGCTCGATCCACGCGCGCTGCTCGGGGGTGGCCGTCACCCCCCAGCCGCGCGGCGAGCCGCCACCGAGGTCGGTCTCCAGCGCCGCCACGTGTCGCTCGTGACCGTGGGCGGCGAAGTAGGCGCGGCCGCCGCGCAGGCCGTTCTCCTCGTTGGCGAAGAGCACCCCGCGGATGGTGCGACGAGGCTGGCCCCGGGCGGCGATCGCGCGCATCGCCTCCACCACGTGTACGACACCGGCACCGTCGTCGTGCGCGCCCTGCCCCACGTCCCAGCTGTCGAGGTGTGCCCCCACCACCACGATCTCCCCGGGCAAGTCGCGCCCGCGGATCTCGCCCACGACGTTGAAGGCGTCGCTGTCGGGAGCGTAGCGAGGGCTCATGGAGAGCTTCAGCTTCACCTCGCCGCGCTCCACCAGTCGCGACAGCATCGCCGCAGTCTCGGTCGACACTGCCGCCGCCGGGATCTTGGGGAACTCGGGCGCGTACCAGGTGCCGCCGGTGTGGATGGTGCCGAGCGAGCGAGTGGTGACGGACCGCACCAGCACCGCCACGGCCCCGTGCTCGGCCGCCCGCGACGGCCCCTGTCCCCGGTAGGCCACCGCGTCGCCGTAGTAGTCGATGGCGGGCACGCCGGGCTTCATCGGCACGTCGTAGAGCACGATCTTCCCCTTCACGGCCCCGTCGAGCTCGGCGAAGTCGTGGACGACCACCAGCGGCGCCTCGAGGCCCGTCGCCGGGGTCGCCACCGAGCCGCCCAGGGCGAGGACGGGGAGCGACTGGGCGTAGGGCGCCGAGAGCTGGAGGCTGGCGTCGCCGCGGATCCACGTCGGTACCTTCACTGGCTCGAGGCGCACGCTCACCCCGTCGGCGTCGAACCAGCCGGCGGTGATCTGCTCGGCGCGGCGCTGCCCCGGGCTGCCCGCCAGCCGGTGGCCGGCGCCGTCGCAGAGCTCGGCGAGGCGCTGCCATTGCCGGGCAGCATCGGCCGGGTCGGGTGATGGCGGCGAGATGTCGCGGGGCGGGGCGGCAGGCGCGTCGAGGGGGGACGGCGGATCGGGCGGGGCCGCCTCGGCCACGGGTGCGGGTACGCCAATGGTGCTGTGCGCGCAGGAGAGGATCGCCACCAGGAGCATCTTCCCTGCTTATCGGGTTGTGGGCCGAGGGGGCGCGGAGCAGGCTGTGGGTCGCGACGTGGTAGAGTGCCGCGGCGTGAACGCGTTGGTGCTCGGATTCGGTCCCTTCGGCGAGGTCGTCGACAATCCCTCCTCCAGGATTGCACGCGCCGTGTGGGGTCGGCGCCTCAACGGCGTCGACATCATCGGCGAGGCCATGCCGGTGAGCTACGGCCGCTCGGTCAGCCTCGCTCTGGTGCGTGCCGCGCAGCTCCGCCCGGCGCTGGTGCTCGGCATCGGCGTGGCGGTGCGTCGCGAGGCGGCCATGGTGGAACGCTACGGGCGCAACCGCGCCGCCACCCGGGCCGCCGACGTCGATGGCGTGCGCGTGCGCAGCCACGGCGAGGGGCCCGCGGTGCTGGAGAGCCCGCTCGCCGAGGAGCTGGCCGGCGCGCTCGGCGTTCCCCTGTCGAGCGACGCGGGCACCTACGTGTGCAACGCCTGGCTTTACCGGTCGCTACGGTGCGGCCTCCCCGCCGCTTTCTTGCACGTGCCGCGGCAGGGGATCGAGGCCGACCGGGTGGCCGAGGCGGTGGCCCGCGTGGTCAACATCCTGGAGCGCCGCTCAGCGAGCTAAAGTTCGGCGTGCCTGAGCGTCCCGACCTCGATTACGTCGTCCCGCGGCTGCGCGAAGCGCTGGCGGGCGCCGAGATCGCCGGGGCCCGGGCGAGGAAACCGGTGGTCTTGCGTTGCGCCATCGACGAGGTACGCGGGCGGATCGAGGGCGTGTCGCGACGGAGCGCCGCCGTGGTGTTCCACTGCGGGGCGCGCGACCTGGTGGTGATTCCCATGCTCGCGGGTCGGTTCGAGATCGACGGCAGGGACAGCGCCGACCTCGCCGTGGCCTTCACCCTCGCCGACGGCCGTGTGCTCCAGTATCGCGACGACGTCCAGATGGGAAAGCTCTGGTGGACCGCGCCCGGGGCCGCGATCCCAGGGCTCGGCGAGGGCGGCATCGACGTGCTCGGAGCCGCGTTCGCCGTCGAGGCCCTGTCGCGACTTGCCCGGGGCCGTCGCGAGCAGGTGAAGGTGTTCCTCATGGACAAGACCGCGCTCGACGGCATGGGCAACGCCTACGCCGACGAGGTGCTGTGGGCGGCGAAGCTCCATCCGAAGCGCACGACCGCCAGGCTGTCCCCCGCGGAGATCGCGGCGCTGCATGCGGCCATCGTCGAGGTCGTCGGCGGCGCCACCGCCACCATCGCGGCCCGGCGGCCGGCCCTCCCGGAGAAGCTCCGCGACTTCCTCCACGTCCGCGGCAAGAAGGGCGACCCGTGCGATCGTTGCGGGCAGGCCATCCGTACCGTGGGCATTCACGGTCACGACGCCTACTACTGCCCTGCCTGCCAACCCGACGCCGAGGGCCGCGGCTTCGTCGACTGGCGCCGGGCCTCCAAGTGACGGCCTTTCTCGCCCGGAAGCTCCTCGGCGCGCTGGCGGTTGCCTTCGCCCTCGCCATCGGCACGGCGGCGTTGCTGGAGCTCGCCCCGGGCTCCACTTGCGCCACGCTCGCCTCCGAGGCGACCGAGCCGATCCTCCCCGCCGGATGCGACGCGCCACTGTTCTCCCGCTTGTCGCGACAAGTTGTCGCACTCATGACGCTGGACCTCGGCCATTCGGCGCAGACCGGTCGCCCGGTGCTGGCCATCGTGTCGGCGCACCTGCCCCGGACGGTGCTGCTCGGCGCCGTGGCCCTCCTCTGGGGCACGGTCCTCGGCGGGGCGGTGGCCCTCGCGCAGGCCCGCTGGCCCCGGCTCGACCGCCCGCTGGGCGTGCTCGGGCTCGTCGCCTTCTCCCTGCCGAGCTTCGCCACCGGTCACGGGCTGCAGTTGTTGCTGGGCGCCTGGTTGCCGGTGTCGGGGAGCGAAGACGCGATGCACGCGTACATGTCCACCGGGGCCCAGGTGCTCGACCACGCCCGCCACCTCGTCTTGCCCGCGGTGGTGCTTGGCCTCGGCCCGGCGGTGGCCATCGCGCGCGTGGCCCGCGCCGCCATCGGCGAGGAACTCGAGCGTGACTACGTCCGTGCCGCGCTGGCACGGGGAATCTCGCCATGGCGCGCGTGGACGCGGCACGTCTTGCCCAACGCGGCGCTGCCCGTCGTGGCCTTGCTGGGGACGCAACTGCCACTCTGTTTCGGCGGCGCGCCGATCGTCGAGACCGTGTTCGGCTTCCAGGGCATGGGCTGGGTGCTCACCGGCGCGCTCGCCGCGCAGGACGTGCCGGTCGCGGCGGGCGTGATCTTCGGCCTCGCCGGCGTCGTGGTGTTGTCGAACCTGCTCGCCGACCTCGCCCACGCGGCGATCGACCCGCGGGTGCGCCTGTCGTGAAGCGGCTCGCCCTCGTGCTCGTGATCGTCCTCGCGGCGCTGGCCCTTGCCCCGGCGGGGGCCGAGGGTGCCCCCCTGGCGCCGCCGTCCGCCGAGCACTGGTTCGGCACTGATCGCCTCGGCCG
>VGRQ01000474.1 GCA_016875315.1 Deltaproteobacteria bacterium
GGCCGTCGAGCGAGACTGATACATCGATGTTTGTATCAATCTCCACGAGTTGCCGGGCGAGCCTCGCCCGGTCGGCGTTGTCACGCACCGCCTCGCCTGTCTTGCCCCCGATCTCCTTCCACGCGGCGAGCACGCCCTCGAGGGACTGATACTTCTCGATGTATTGCGCTGCCTTTTTTGGGCCGACACCCGGCACTCCTGGCACGTTGTCGGATGTATCACCCATCAGCGAGAGCAAGTCGACCACGCGCTCCGGGGGCACCCCCCAGCGCTCTACGACCCCGGCGCGGTCGACCGCCACGTTCTTGCCGATGTCGAGCACCGACACGTTGTCGTTCACCAGCTGGCAGAAGTCCTTGTCGCCCGAGACGATCTGCACGAACACGTCGCCCGTGCCGAAACGGCGCGCGAGGGTGCCGATGATGTCGTCGGCCTCCACCCCTTGCTTCTCCAGCACGGCGAAGCCGAAGGCGCGGCAGAGTGGCTCGAACTCGTCCCATTGCTGGCGGAGATCGTCGGGCATGTCGGGCCGAGTGCCCTTGTAGTCGGGCCACAGCGCCAGGCGGGCGTCGGCGCCCTTGTCGAACACGCAGGCGAGGTAGTCGGGCTGGATCTCGCGCAGCAGTGCCTTCATGATGCGAGTGAAGCCGAACAGCGCCCGGGTGGGAAAGCCGTCGGGCGCGCGCATGTCGGTTTGAATGCCGTAGTACGCGCGGAAGATCTGGTTGGGCGTGTCGACGAGGAGGAGCTTCGGCAAGGGGACCCCGGGGCTTGCGGGCACGGACGGTCCCGGACTAACCGCCCCCGGTGAGCGTCCCCCTCGACGGTCTTGGTCCCCCGGCGCTAGTGGACTGGTGCGAGCCCAACTTCGTGGCTTCGCCCTGGATTGCCGAGTGGTGGAACACCTGGTCGAGCGTGGCCATGGTGCCTATCGCGCTGGTGGGGCTCTGGCACCTGCGCGGCCAGGGCTGGCGCTACGTGGCCGGCATGATCGGGCTCGCCTCGGTGGGCACGGGCTCGGCCCTGTTTCACGGCACGCTGCTCCGGGTGGCCCAGGCCCTCGACGAGCTGCCGATGGTCGGGCTGGGGCTCAGCTGCGTGTGGGCCGTGCTGCACCGCGAGTCCCCCCGCGGGCACGGGCGCGAGCTGGCATGGGCGCTCACCGCCTTCGGGCTCGGCTTCGCCGTTGCCTATGCCACCGTGCCCTGGGCCTTCGCGCTCTTCGTGGGCGTGTACGGGCTGATGATCGGCTGGGTGGCGCTGATGACCATCCGGCTCACGTGGTTCGCGCCCGCCTGCGCGGCGATGAAGCGCAGCGCCCTCGGCATGCTGCTCGGCTTCGGCAGCGCCTTCTTCGCCTTTTGGCTGCCCGAGCACGTGTTCCTCGGCTGCGACCACCCGCTGCAGGCCCTGCAGCTCCACAGCTTCTGGCACGTGCTCGGGGGGCTCGGCACGGTGTCGTGGTGGCGCTGGATACACCACCACCGCGCGCACCTGCTCGGGACTAGCTGAACGCGCCGTAGAAGGCCCGGTATCCCTTGCAGAGCGCGGCCACGCCCGTCGCGGTTTCGCGACGCAGGGGGCAGGCCCCGTGGCAGGAGGCGACGAAGCGGCAGCGGCGGCAGGCCGTCGCGAGGCGGGCCTTGTCGTCGCCGAGTGCCCGCAGCGCCGGGTGGTCGAGGAGATCGACGAGGCGATCGTCACCGAGGCGCCCGAGGCGGTGAGCCTCGTCCACGGCGTGATCGCACGCGTACACCGTGCCGTCGGCCTCGATCACCAGCTGGTCGCCGCAACGCTCGCGGTTGATGCAACGGCTAGCCGGCAGGCCGAGGCGCGACTGCAGCGCCACCTCGATGTCCTGCACGAACACTCGGCCGATGTCTCGCCGCCAGCGGTCAAGAATAGCTACCATGAAACGCCCGTATTCGTGCGCATCGATGCTTGCCGGGGCGTGCGCCGGGATGAACTGGAGCGCGACGGCACCGAGGCCCACGAGGTGCTCGTACACCGCCACGGGCGCGTCCACGTTGTGTGGGCCCACCACGCAGAGCACGTTGGTGTCGACCTGGTACCGTCGTAGGAGGCGGAGCGCCGCCACCGCCTCCGGGTGCCCGCCCCCGCGAGCGGCATCGTGGAGCGCAGGCGGCCCGTCGATGGACAGGCCGACCAGGAACTGGGCCTGGGCGAGGAACGCGGCCCACTCCGCGTCGATCCGGGTGCCGTTGGTCTGCAGGACGTTGCGCACCCTGCGACCCCGGGCCAGGCGCATCTGCATCGCGACCGCTCGCCGGTAGAAGGGCAGGCCGCGCAGCGTGGGCTCGCCGCCATGCCAGCCCATCTCCAGCTCGCGGCCAGGGTGAGCCTCCAGCACCTGGCGCGTCGCGAGATCGAGCGTCGCCTCGGTCATCCACCCGGTGGGCTTGTCTCGGTAGTAGCAGTAGCCGCAGGCGAGGTTGCAACTCGCCCCCACCGGCTTGAGCATCACCGAGAAGGGGCGCGCCGCCATCGCCGGAGGTTAGCCCGCGGGGCATGTCGTTCGCCCTTTTCGACCCCACCCCCGAGCACGAGATGCTCCGGCAGATGGTCCGCGACTTCACCCGCGACGAAGTCGAATCGCAGGCCGCCGAGTACGACCAGAAACAAGCCCTCAACCTGCCGCTATTTCGTCGACTGGGCGAGCTGGGACTGCTCGGCATCACCGTGCCGGCCGACGACGGCGGCGCCGGTATGGACGCGGTGGCAGCGGTGATCGCCCACCACGAGATCTCGAGGTCCGACCCAGGTTTCTGCCTCGCCTACCTCGCGCACGCGATGTTGTTCGTCAACAACTTCTACCACTCGGCCAACGCCGCGCAGCACGCCAAGTACCTGCCGAAGGTGGTGAGCGGCGAGTGGATCGGCGGCATGGGCATGACCGAGCCCGGCTTCGGCACCGACGTGCTGGGCATGTGTACCACCGCCGTGCGCGACGGCTCGCACTACGTGCTCAACGGCACCAAGACCTTCATCACCAACGGCCCCGACGGCTTCGTGTTCCTGGTGTACGCCAAGGTACACGGGCGCGTCACCAGCTTCCTCGTCGACCGCGACTGCCCCGGTTTCCGCACCGGGAACCCGATGCACAAGATGGGGATGCGCGGCTCGACGATGAGCGAGCTCATCTTCGAGGACTGCCGGGTGCCCGCGGAGAACCTGCTGGGCGCCGAGGGGCAGGGCGTCACCCACATGATGCGCAACCTCGAGATCGAGCGGCTCACGCTGGCCGCGATGTCGCTGGGCATCGCCGATCGCTGCCTCGACGCGATGGTGGAATACGCCAACCAGCGCGTGGCCTTCGGAAAGCCCATCGCGGAGTACGGGCAAATCCAGCGCTACATCGCCGATAGTTACGCCGAGACCGAGGCCCTTCGCTGCCTCGTGTACCACGTGGCTCACCACGTGGGGCCCAACCAGCGCAACCGCCTCGGCAGCGACGCCGCCAAGCTCTTCGGCGCGCCCGTGGGCAAGCACGTGGCCGACCGCGCGATGCAGGTGCTGGGCGGCAACGGCTACTGCACCGAGTTCCCCATCGAGCGCCTGCTACGCGACGCAAAGCTCATCGAGATCGGCGGGGGCACCCTGGAGTCGCACCAGAAGAACATCACCCGCGACCTGGCCCGCGCCCGGGGCGACGCGTGATTCTCCTCGCCCTCCTCGGCTGCGGACCCACCTACGAGGAGGGAATGATCGAGCAAGGGCGCCTCCACTGCGAGCTACTCGAGGCCTGCGACCAGCTGGCGACCGTGGGCTACGACAGCGTCAACGCCTGCATCGAGGACGCCGAGGGCCAGGCCTTCTCCGACTGCCCCCGGTCGGCCTACCGGGCTGACAACATGCAGGCCTGCGTGGATGCCTGGGAATCGGCCGTCGCCAGCGTGGACTGCGACGCCTCCCCCCCCGAGTGCATGCCGGCCCAGGTGTGCCCGCAGTAGCGGCTATTTCTTCTCGGTCGAGCGGCGGAAGAGGTCGGAGATCACGCTGGTGGAGGAGCGGACGCCGCTGTCGGCGGCCTTCTCTCGCTCCTGCCGCTGGTTGTGCAGGCGGATCTCCCGCTGCGCGTCGCGGTTTTCCGGGTCGGCCTCGAGCGCCGCGCGGTAACGCCTCAGCGCATCTCCATGTCGCGACTCAAGCTTCAGCATGTTG
>VGRQ01000475.1 GCA_016875315.1 Deltaproteobacteria bacterium
GCCACCGCGCGGTGTACGCCCTCGGCCTCCATGCGCGTGGGACGAGTCTTGGCGTGCCAGCTGGGCTCCTTGTGGCCAGCGTCCACCGCCTCGCGGATGATCTCGTCGATCACGATGCCGTTCTCGGCGTGCATGCAGATGCGGGTGTTGTTGAGACCGGCCTGGCGGAAGGTGCGGTAGAGCGTGCCGTCGTCGACGTAGAGCACCCCCGGATAGGCCATGAACAGCTTGTAGGAGGTGACGCCGGCCTCCGCGAGCTTCTCCATCTCTCCCAGTCGCGACACCGGCATGTCGGTGACGATCATGTGGAAGGCGTAGTCGACCACCGCCTTGCCCTCGGCCTTCTGGTGCCACACCTCCAGGCCGTCGAGGGTGGACTGGCCCTTCTGCTGGATGGCGAAGTCGACGATGGTCGTGGTGCCGCCGTGGGCGGCGGCGAGGGTGCCAGTGTGGAAGTCGTCGGCCGAGGTGGTGCCACCGAAGGGCATGTCCATGTGGGTGTGCGGGTCGATGCCACCGGGGATGACCAGCTTGCCCGAGGCGTCGAACACCCGATCGGCCGTCACGTTGAGGTCGCGACCGATTTGCTTGACCGACTCACCCTCGATGTAGATGTCGGCGATGTAGTCGTCGACGGCCGTGATGATACGGCCGTTCTTGATGAGGATGGACAAGGCGCGCTCCGGGACGGGAGGGCGAACCTAGCCAGCCCCGGCGACCCCGCCTACTGCTCGCGCTACCGGCGCTCCCGCGCGCCCCATCTCGCAGCCACAAACGAGCTAGGATGCCCCCCCCGGAGCACCGATGACCAGCAACGAGATCCGCGAGAAGGCCAAGCGCTACCTGATGCCGAGCGTGATCCAGTACTACGAGGAAAACCTCGCGGTCGACCACGCCAAGGGCGTGCGGGTAACCGATCACGACGGGCGGGAGTACCTCGACTTCTTCGGCGGCATTCTCACCGTGTCGCTGGCCCACGCCGAGCCGAGCGTCGTCAACGCGGTGCGGGTGCAGGTGGAGCGCCTCGCTCACATCAGCACGCTCTACCCGAACGAGCCCATCGTCCACGTGGCGGAGCTGCTGGCCGGGATGATGCCGACGAGCACGGGCATCACCCAGAGCTTCTTCGTCAGCAGCGGCACCGAGGCCGACGAGATGGCGGTGATGCTCGCCATGAGCCATACCGGCAAGCAGGAGCTCATCGCGCTGCGCAACGGCTACTCCGGCCGCTCGGCGCTGGCGCAGAGCCTCATGGGCCACGCCAACTGGCGCGTGCTCCCCCAGCAGATTGCGGGCATCAAGCACGCGGCCCAGCCCGACTGCTACCGCTGCCCCTTCGGGAAGACCTACCCCTCGTGCGACATCCAGTGCGCGCGCGACATCGAGAACCTCATCCAGTACACGACGACCGGGCAGATCGCGGGCTTCCTCGCCGAGCCGGTGCAGGGCGTGGGCGGCTTCGTGGTGCCGCCGAGGGAGTACTTCCAGGTGGCGGTGGAGATCGTGCGCAAGTACGGCGGCCTGTTCATCGCCGACGAGGTGCAGACGGGCTTCGGCCGCACGGGCGAGCACTGGTGGGGCTGGCAACACTTCGGAGTCACGCCCGACATCGTGACCATGGCCAAGGGCATCGCCAACGGCCTGCCCGCCGCCAACTGCATGACGCGCCCCGAGATCGCCAAGTCGCTGCCGAGGCAGACCCTGTCGACCTTCGGCGGCAACCCGGTGGCGATGGCCGCCGCGGGCGCGACCATCGAGACGATGCAGCGCGAGGACATCCGCGCCCGAAGCCAGCGCCTCGGCGCGCACCTGCGCGAGGGCCTGCTCGCCTTGCAGCAGAAGTACCCCCGGAACATCGGCCAGGTGCGGGGCCTCGGGCTGATGCTCGCCATCGAGATGGTGGCCGACGAGCCCGCGGGCAATCGCACCCCGGAAGCGGCGCTCACCGCGCGGGTGTTCGAGAACAGCAAGCGCGAGGGCCTGCTGATCGGCAAGGGCGGGCGCTGGGGCAACTGCTTCCGCATCGCGCCGCCCATGCTCATCAGCGTGGCGGAACTCGACGAGGGGCTCCAGAAGCTCGACCGGGCGCTGGCGGCGGGTGGAGCCCAGTAGCGAACGACCCGGGGCGCGCGCCTACTCTGCGCCCTCGGGCTGGCCGTCGCCGTTGCAGTCGCAGAGTTCTCCCTCGTCGTCGTCGCAGGCCTGTTTGCGCGGGATGCCATCCTGCGCGCCGAGGAGCTGGCCCTCGGGGGAGAAGCAGTAGCGGACGCCGTTGCCGCCGAGATCGCAGAGGAACTCGACCCGGCCGTCGGCACAGGTCGCGTCGGTGACGCCGTAGGGGAAGAAATACTCGTTGTCCTCGTCCAGCGCCGCGCAGAAGGCTCGCTGCTCTTCCAGGGTCCAACAGTTCGCGCCACAGTCGAGCGCGGAGTAACACTCGCCCTCGTCCAACTCTTCGGGGGCCTCGTCGGGGCGCCCGTCGGCGTTGCAGTCACAGAGCTCGCCGTAGTACACTGGGCCGTCGCAAGGGCCGTCGCCAGTGTCAATGTCTGAGCCCCGCTCGGCGCCGATGATATGCCCGTCGGGACCGAAGCACAGCGTCCCTCCTGTGATATCGTACATGTAGGACACCTCCGTCCGACCGTCGCCACACCGGCTTTCCTGCCACTCCTGAAGGTCGACCAAGCCGAGGGCATTTGCGCGGTACTCATCCAGCGTAATGCACTCGCCGCTGCACGTCAGCGGCTCCCAGCACACGAGTGCCGAGCTATCCGTCTCCGCGGAGCAGCCGTCGCAGGCAAAGAGGCTCAGGAGCACCACGAGGACCTCGTGCCGCCGTCCGGGAACTCGCAGGTCGACGCCCAGTACACGGCCTCCTGCTTCGCCTCGCCGGCCTTCCGCACGTCGCACCAGGAGAGGTATGTGGAGACTGGTTCCTCGTCAGACTCCACCTCCTTGCCGCTCTCCGTGCCACACTGCTCCTCCCCCCACCAGACCTCAGCCAGGTTGTCGAGGTCCGGCATGGGCGTAGCGACGGGCGGCAAGCCAAGCCAGGCGCGCAGGCGGCATGTCCAGGCGCTGGCCGCCATGTCGAAGCAGCAGGTGGCGCAGCAGTGGCCGTCGCGGCCGTCCATCCACACGTGACCCGCCTCGTGGATCAGGGTGCTGGACAGCTCGGCCACCTTCGCGAGCGCCCATAGCCCGATGCGCCGCGCGCACCAGAGCGCTCGGGCGTCGTGCTCCTCCCGCCCGTAGTCCATGAGCACCCGCGCCCAGTACATCGTGTAGTCCAGCACGTAGCCATAGAAGCTCGTCCGGTGCGCCGCGAGTTGGATGCCAAAGTCCCCGCCGGCGCACCCCAGCACGCTGCCGGGGGGCCTCGACCCAACAACAACCCCGGCTGCGTCCTGATAGTCGATACGACCCCACAGCAGCTCGCCCGCCGAGTCCTCGAGCGTGGTCCAAGCGGGGGTCCAGCTATCGAACGGCGGCGCCGCTTCGGCCTCCTCACTGCAGTACCCCGTCCCGCAGGGGCTCCCCTTGCCGCTCACACAAGACCGCGACCACTCGGCGTCGAAGCGCTCGTCGAAGGAGCGCACGTTGATCGCGACCGTGCAGCGCACGTGCTCGCGGTTCACCGCCGACTTCCCCGACAGGAGTTTCCGCATGAAGGGCGGGAATCCGTTGCAGCGGTCGCTCCCCGACCACTCCTCCTCGGCGAACTCGCTGTACGTCGCGGCGAGGCGCATGGCATTGAGCACGTACTGCCGCGCCCCGCTGCTGCCGGTGAAGAAGGCGTCATCGCTCACCCCGTTGGTGGCGATCGCCGGGTCGATGTTCCAGCACTTGACCCGGTCGTCCAGCGAGTCCGTCGTGACGCCGAGGCTCTCTGCTGCCCCCCGGTACCCCCGCCAGAGCCAGTCCAGGGTCTCGTGCGTGCCGCTCTCGCGCCCCTCCGCGTAGTAGGAGAGGAACCAGGATAGGGGAATGTCGAAAATCACCTCGCCATACGCCACCTGTATGGCGATGTCGAACACCGCTCCAACCTGCTGGCCCGGCCGCCGCACGGGCGGGGGTGGCGGCCCCGCCGCGGCGACCTCGGGCACGGGGTCCCTCGACACTTCCCCCGCCACGGCCGCCTGGCGCGGCTCGGCGAGCCACGCCGCGCGCCCAGCGGA
>VGRQ01000476.1 GCA_016875315.1 Deltaproteobacteria bacterium
CCCGGTGGCGGCGCGGGCGAGGCCGGTGGCCCGCGCGAGGCGAAGGGCGAGCGCCCAGCGAGCCTCGTCTGGCCCCCACTGGGTGCAGAGGCGCTTCTCCACGTCGCGGCGGAGGCTGCCGTCCTGGGTGAGCTGCCCCGGGCCCTGCTCCAGCGCGGAGGCGACGACCACCGCGTCCCAGCGGGCGTCGGCGGGGGCGAAGCTCGGGCGGGCGTCGGCCTCGGCGAGCGGCCGGGACAGGCCGATGTTCGCGGCGGCCGGGTTGAGCCGGCAGGAGCCCGCGTAGTGTTGCGGGTGGATGCCCCCCTCGGTGCCGCCGTACACGCGGGGCAGCAAGAGCCCGGCCTGCCAGAGCGGCAGCCCGTCGCGAGCGATGCGGTCGCGCAGGCGCTCGGGCAGGGGGTCGCCGGGTGGCACGACGATGAGCAACTGGTCGAGCAGCAGCCGTGCCGCCGCGGGCAAGGTCCGCGCGATGCCCTCCAGGGCCTCGGGGCTCTCCACCTCGCCGGCCCCGACGCTCATCGTGGCGCGGAATGCGGGATCGTAGGCGCCCACCACCCTCGCGGCCGGGGGAGGGCTCGGGTGGCTCACCGCGCGGCGCTGGGGTCGAGGTAGAAGCGCCGCGCGTACTCGCCCACCATCCGGTCGGTGTGGAAGGCCTGGAGACAGGTTTCCAGGGAGCGCCGCATGCGCGCCACCCAGGCCTGCGGGATGCCGTGGGCGTCGCGGTCGAAGAACTCGGGGACGACCTCGTCTTCGAGGATGCGGAACAGGCTCTCGGCGTCGGCCGCGTCTTGCTCGCCGACGCTCGCGTACTCGACGGGCTTGCCCACGGCAAAGCCGTTGGTGCCGTCGTAGGCCTCGGGCCACCAGCCATCGAGCACGCTGGCGTTGACGCCGAGGTTGAGCGGCACCTTCATGCCGCTGGTGCCGCTGGCCTCCCGGGGACGTCGTGGCAGGTTGAGCCAGAGATCCACGCCCTGGGTGAGGCGACGGCCGAGCTCCACGTCGTAGTCGGGCAAGAAGACGACCCGGCCGCGGAAACGCTCCTCGCGCGTCCAGCGGAGCACCTCGCGGATGATCGCCTGCCCCGCCTCGTCGCGCGGGTGGGCCTTCCCGGCGTAGAAGAGCTGGATCGGGTGCCGAAAGAGTAGCCGCGCCAGCCGGTCGGGGTCGGAGAACAGGAGCGAACCCCGCTTGTAGGGGGCAAAGCGGCGGGCGAAGCCGATGCAGAGCGACTGCGAGATGAGCGTCTTGTGCCCGGTGCGCCGCCGCGCGTAGCCCACCAGCTCGAAGCGAAGGTCGTTGCGGATCGCCCACAGTTCCGCGTCGCTCACCTCGGAGAGATCCACTGGGGCGCCGTCGCGCCAGCCGGGGTTGACGCGGTCGAGCAGGGCCGACACGCGCGGGTGGATCCAGCTCGGCACGTGTACGCCGTTGGTGACGTGGCCGATCGGCACCTCGGCGAGCTGCCGGTCGGGCCAGAGGTGGGCCCACATCTTGCGGCTCACCTCGCCGTGCAGGGCGGCCACGCCGTTCGCGGCGCGTGACCCCCGCAGCGCGAGCACGGTCATGCACAGGGACTCGTCGAGATTACCTGGCTTCTCCCGGCCGAGTTCCATGAGGTAGCCCTCGGGTAGTCCCATCTCGGCGCGCAGGCCCATCAGCGCCTGGTTCTTGAGATCCCAGGAGAAGCGATCGTGCCCGGCCGGCACGGGGGTGTGCGTGGTGAACACGCACTTCTCCCGGGCCGCGGCGAGGGCGGCGCCCGGCTTCTTGCCCAGCGCGATCTGCTCGCGCATCAACTCGAGCACCGCGAAGGCGCAGTGCCCCTCGTTCATGTGTACCACCGAGGGCTCGATGCCGAGCGCGCGCAACAGCCGCATGCCGCCGATGCCGAGCAACACCTCCTGGCGGATGCGCGTGGAGTCGTCGCCACCGTAGAGGTGTCGCGACAGCTCGCGGTGAATCGGGTCGTTGCCGGGGAGGTCGGCATCGAGCAGGTAGAGCTTCACCCGCCCCACCGCGATCTCCCAGGCGGTGGCCTTGTAGTGGCCCTTGCCGTGAGGCACCTCGACCACCACGTCGAGTTTCTTGAGCGGCAGCACGTCGAGCGGGACGCGCGGGTACGCCGCTACCTGCCCGCCGTACTCGATCACCTGCTTGAAGTAGCCCTCGCGGTAGAGCAGCCCCACCGCCACGAAGGGAATCCCAAGGTCGGAGGCTGACTTGAGGTGGTCGCCTGCGAGCACGCCAAGCCCGCCGGAGTAGATGGGCAAGGACTCGTGGAGGGCGAACTCCATCGAGAAGTAGGCCACCGGCGACTCGAGCGCCGGCACGTTGCGCCGGGCCCAGGTGCTGTTGGAGCCCAGATAATCATGGAGCTGGGCCTCGACGGCGTGCAGGCGGGGCAGGGCCACGCGCGCGTGGAGCGTGTCGTCGGATAGCTCCGCGAGCAGGTGCACCGGGTTGTGGTGCAGCTCCGACCAGCGTTCCGGGTCGAGGGCACGAAAGAGCGCCCCCGCCTCGGGATTCCAGCACCACCAGAGGTTGTGCGCGAGGGCCTCGAGGCGGGCGCGGAGGTCGACCATTCGCTAGGCCAGCAGGTCTTTCACGGTGTCGCGCTCGCTCTCCAACTCCTTGATGGTGTTGGCGATGCGGGCGTTGCCGAAGGCGTCCTGGTCGAGCCCGGCCACCACCTGCCAGTCGCCGGCCTTGGCGGTGACCGGGTAGCTGAAGATCAGGCCTTCCGGCACGCCGTAGGCGCCGTTGGAGCACACCGCCATCGAGGTGAAGTCGCCCGGGGCGGTGCCGTGCCAGAGGCTCGACATGTGGTCGATGGCGGCGCTGGCGGCGCTGGCGGCGGAGGAGGCCCCGCGGGCCTCGATGATCGCCTTGCCGCGGGTGGCCACGGTCTTGACGAAGTCGGTTTCCAGCCAGGTGCGATCGCACAGGTCGGTGACCGCCTTGCCGTTGACCTTCGCGTGGCGGAAGTCGGGGAACATCGTGTCGGAGTGGTTCCCCCAGATGCCCATGTTGCTCACCGCGCCGGGGACAGCGCCGATCTTCGCGGCGATCTGGGCCTTGGCGCGGTTCTCGTCGAGGCGGGTCATCGCGTGCCAGCGGTCGCGGGGCACCTCGCGACCGGCGTGCATGGCGATGAGCGCGTTGGTGTTGCAGGGGTTGCCCACCACCAGCACCCGGAGGTCGCTGGCGGCGTGGGCGGCGAGGGCCTTGCCCTGGCCCACGAAGATCGGGCCGTTCGCCATGATGAGGTCGGCGCGGCTCATCTCCTTGGTGCGGGGGCGGCTGCCCACGAGAAAGGCCTGGTTGGCGCCCTTGAAAGCCTTGTTGGCGTCGTCGCTGGTCTCGATGCCGTGCAACAGCGGGAAGGCGCTGTCCATCAGCTCCATCACCACCCCTTCAAGGGCCTTCATGCCCTGGGGGATCTCGAGCAACTGCAGGATGACGGGCTGGTCTTTCCCGTAGCAGTCGCCGGCGGCGAGGCGGAAGAGGAGGGCGTAGCCGATGTTGCCGGCTGCGCCGGTGACGGCGACACGGATGGGGGCGTTCATGATGACTCCGAGCGGGGCCGGCCCGTTAACCTCCCGGCCCCCACCATGGACTGGAGCGCGCTCGGCGACTGGGGCCTCGCGGCCATGGGCATCGCCGCCATCGGCCTGCCGGTGCAGGTGGCGGTGGGCGTGGCCCTCGCCATGCGCCGCAAGGGCCCGGTTTCACTGGCGATCCTCGTGCCGGTGGCGGTGCTGGTGCTGGGTCTCCTGGGCACGGTCGCGGAGTACGCGCGTATCGGTCGAATGCTCGTCGATCCGAGCGACCCCGGGTGGGCGCCGCTCTACGTCGTGGTGGACCGCGGGATGGCGGCCGGGCCCGCGGCGGCCGCTGCCATGGTCGCGGCCGGCCTGTGCCTGCCGGGCGCGATCGGCGCGGCGGTGGGCGCCTTGCGCGAGGAGCACCGGGGGACGATCGGTCCCGCCATCGCCGCGCTCACCGGGCTGGTGGGCGGCCTCGTCATCGCCGGCCTCGCCGTGTACCGCGGCCTGCCCTGGTTGATGCTGCCGGGCTTCGCCCTGGCCCTGCTCGGCACCGCAGCCGGCGGCAGCCTCGCGGCGGTACGGGCCCGCGACCTCTCTGG
>VGRQ01000477.1 GCA_016875315.1 Deltaproteobacteria bacterium
TCGCGGGCGCGGGGGAGGGGAGGGTCGGCGATCTCGTCGACCAGCCCCAGCGCGAGGGCCCGCGCCGCCGGCAGGCGCTCCGCTGCGACCAGGATCGCGCGCGCGCGCCCGGGGCCCACCCGCCGAGCCAGGTAGCCGCCGCCGCCGAAGCCGGGCGACACCCCGAGCCGCGCCTGCACGAAGCCCACCTCGGCCGTGGGCGCGGCCACGACGATGTCGCACGCGGCGAGCAGCTCGGCGCCGCCACCGAGGGCATGCCCCTCGGCGCACCCCACGATGGGTGCCTGTCGCGACAGGCGCGCAATAGCATCCGCCATGAAGCTCGCCAGGGCCCGTCCCGCGCCGGGGAGGGCGAGGTGCTGGCGCACCGCGCCGAGGTCGCCGCCGGAGCAGAAACTCTCGCCCGCCCCGCGAAGGAGGATGCAGCGCGCGCCGGAAACGTCGAGCCGGCCGAGGTCGACCATCATGTGCGGCGTGAAGGCGTTGCGACGCGCCGGGTGGGCGAGGACCACCTCGGCCACGCCGTCGATCACCGTGGCGTGGACTCGTCCCTCGCCGCGGGGGAGCGAGGCCGCCAGCGCGGGCAGGTCGATCACCGGGGTGTCCTCGGCATCGCCTCGGGGCGCAGGCTCCCCGATCGCAACGACGCCAGCGCCTCGCTGCCGGCGAAGCGCTGCATCGCCGCGTCGCGCGCCTCGTCGGCCACGAGGTCGAGCCAGGTGCGGACGCGTCCCTCGGCGCGGCGTGCGAGCCACTGGTCGCGACCGGCACCGGCGCAATATTCCGAGTGTCGCGACAGCGCTGCCACCACGTCGCTCACGCCGCGCCCATCGAGCGCGGCGGCGGTGAACACCGGCGCTTGCCATCCGGGGCGGTCGTCGAGGTGAACCGCGATCTCCAGCTCCCGCGCCAGCGCGTCGGCCCCGGGACGGTCGGCCTTGTTGACCACGAAGACGTCGGCCACCTCGATGAGCCCCGCCTTCATCGCCTGCACGCTGTCGCCCGACTCGGGGGTGAGCACGAGCAGCACGGTGTCGGCCACCTCGACGATGCCGAGCTCTCCCTGTCCCACGCCCACGGTCTCCACCACCACGAGGTCGAAGCCCACCGCGTCGAGGATGTCGACCACTTGCGACGCAGCGCGCGACAAGCCTCCAGCGTGTCCCCGGGCGGACAGGCTGCGGATATACACGCCGTCGTCGGCGGCGTGCGCGTCCATCCGGAGGCGGTCGCCGAGGATGGCCCCCCCGGTCCTCGGCGAGGAGGGATCGACGGCCACCACCGCCACCCGGCGGCCCTCGCGCCGGGCCTCGGCCACGATGCGGTCGGTGAAGGTGGACTTCCCGGCCCCGGGGGGCCCGGTGATGCCCACTACCTGGGGGGCTCCCGGCGCCACCAGGCGCCGAGGGCGCAGCGAGGCCATGAGCGCGTCTGCGCCGGGGGCGCGCATCTCCACGCGCGAGATCAGCCGCGCCAGCGCGCGCCGCTCGCCCAGGAGCGCGGATGCGAGCAGGCCGGCGTGATCGACGGGCACACGCGGCCGTAATCCGCGGGGCCGAGAGGGGACACCGCGCGGTGACGTCGTCAAAGCGGTAGGATAGCCGGCCGCCTCCCCGGAGTCCGCGTGCGCTCGCTCGTCCCGCTCGTGCCGCCCCTCGCCGCGCTCGCCGGCTGCGGCGGCGCCTCTGCCGAGGTGGAGGGTACCGCTGGCGGCATCAATTTCGGCAGCACCGACTACGTCTACTGGGGCGCTCGCTACGTGGTGATCTCGATGGTCGAGGTCGAGTGTACCGGGGTGGACTGGGTGGAGCGCAACTACGACGAGGGCGTGGCGCCCACCACCATCGACACCAGCGTGTTGCAGTTCACCTTCTCGGGCGACGAGCTGGTGGAGGGCAAGTCGTCGATCCAGCAGGGCGGGCAGGCTCAGGCCACGATCGTCAACGTCACCGGCGGCGTGTTCCAGGAGAGCAATGCCAGCGGCGGCACCGTCACCATCGACAGCTTCGACGAGGGGGGACTCGCCACCGGCTCCTTCGAGACCGTCAGCTTCGAAGACGGCACGCTGAGCGGCAGCTTCACCGCCGAGTGGTGCAGGAACCTCAAGCCGTGATCGCGCTCCTCGCTCTCCTCGGCCGCGCCAGCGCCGCCGACGTCATCATCCCCGACGCCACGCCGGCCTCGATGAGCGACTTCTCCATCGCCGGGATGTTCACCGGCTTCGTCGTCGACGCCATCGACGGTCGCGGCCTCGGCGTGCTCGCGGGGGAGGAGCTCATCGAGGCGGTCGGCGGCGATGCCGACGCCTGCGCCGACCTCGACGACTGCCCCGGCAAGCTCTGGGACCGCACCGACGCCCGCCTGGCGGTGGTCATGGCCGTGGGGCAGGGCGACGACGGTCTCAACATCGAGATCCGCCTCTACGGCTGGGACAACGCGGCGCCGCTCAAGACGATCCGCAAGGTGGCCTCGGGGGGCGGCGAGATCGCGGTGGCGCAGGAGATCGCCAAGCAAGTGGCCGCCGCCATCCAGCTCGTGCCCGAGCGGGAGGAAGAGCTCGGCAGCATCGGCAAGAAGCCCACCGCCGACGAGGACGAGGAGGAGGTGCCCCGGCCGTCTTTCGACGAGGACGAGGACGAGGCCCCGCCGCCGAAGAAGTCCTCCACCAAGACGGTCAAGGAAGACCCGGTGGAGGACTGGGACGAGGAGGAGGTGCCGCCGAAGAGCAGCTCGAAGTCCTCCAGCAAGTCGAAGTCGACGGCCGACGATGAGGAAGAAGAGGCGCCTAAGAAGACCTCGACCAAGTCGAAGTCGAGTGACGACGCCGAGAAGGAAGAAAAGAAGAAGGCGGATCCTCCGAAGTCGGCTGCCAAGGCCAAGGAGCCGCCTCCGCCGCCGCCGCCCAAGGTGAAGGAGCCGAGCCCCGCGGAGGTGTATGGCTCCGACCCGAAGGCGGTGGAAGAACGGCGCAAGATGGGCATCCCCTGGGGCGCCTACGCCGACTACCGCGAGAGCGGGATGGACTCGGCCGCCTGGCTCAAGAAGGCCCAGGTGCACTCGGGCAAGGCCTACGTCGCGGCGACGGGCGGCTACACGCTGGGCGACGTGGACCGCGGTTACGACGTGCGGGTGGGGCTCGAGACCGAACAATTCGTCAGCACCGGGAGCAGCGCCTGGACGGGGCCGGGCGCCGGTTCGGGCATCAACGGTCGCGTGGAGTTGGGCTTCATCCCGGCCTGGTTCGTCGACACCTCGGTGGCGGTGGGCCTGCAGACCGGCAAGAAGAAGCTCACCGTCGGCTGGGAGTGCAGCGCCTGCGAGGAGAAGGTGGCCGAGACCCCGTACGCGGCCGTCGAGGCCACGCAGCTGTTCATCGAGCCGCGCGCCAAGTTCCTCCCGGTGGCCACCGGCTACGTGAAGCCCTATGCGCTCGTGGGCTTCACCTTCACCGTGTACGACGGCTTCCACATCCCCGACGAGCAAGGCGCCGTCGACTACCCCGACATCGACGGCGGCGCGGCCTTCGGGCCCACCGCTGGCCTTGGCGTGATGGTCGACCCGGTGTCGCCCATCTCGATCGTCATCGAGGCGCCCTTCAACCTCGTGCTCTCCGACGGCGAGGCCAGTTCTACAGACCCCGACCTCGATGCGGTGCCCACCACGCTGGAGAACAACGGCTGGGTGCTGCGAGTGGTGGGCGGCGTGGCGGTGCGTTTCTGATGCCCTCGGGTTCCGACCCGCCGATCGTCGGCGTGGTGATGGGCAGCAGGAACGACGCGCCGGTGATGCGGGGGGCCGCCGAGGTGCTCGACCAGTTCGGGGTGCCCTACGAGTTCGTCGTCGTGAGCGCACACCGCACGCCAGATCGTATGTTTCGCTACGCGGAAGAGGCCGCGGGGCGCGGGATCGAGGTGATCATCGCCGGCGCCGGGGGTGCAGCGCACCTGCCGGGGATGATCGCCGCCAAGACAAGGCTGCCGGTGGTGGGCGTGCCGGTGAGGAGCCGGGCGCTCAACGGCCTCGACTCGCTGTTGAGCATCGTGCAGATGCCCCGCGGCGTGCCGGTGGCCACCGTGGCCATCGACGGCGCCGCCAACGCGGGGCTCATCGCGGTGCGCGTGCTCGCCCTCCGCGACGCGCGCCTCGCGAGCG
>VGRQ01000478.1 GCA_016875315.1 Deltaproteobacteria bacterium
CGGCACGGGGGAGGGCGCTGGCGCCGCGACCGGTGCTCGGGAAGGCGCCGGCGCGGTAACTGGGGGTGTCGAGCCGAGCCTCCGCGCGACCACGAGGCCCACCACCGCGAGCCCGCCTGCGACGAGGAGCAGCGCCGCCACGCCGCCAAACAGCAGGAGCCCAGTGCGCGCGCCCTCGCGCGGCGGGGGAGAACCACCGGCACCAGGGACAGGCCCTGGCGAGGATGGGGACACCGGGCGCGCCTCTGGGGGGGGCGGAGGCGCGGGGGGAGACTGCCCGCCTTGCGCAGGGCGAGGCACGTTGACCGCCGGGGGCCCGTTGGGGCGCCGCTGGCGGGTCCCCGAGCCCTCCGGGATGCGGTACACCCCCGAGGTGCTCTGCGTGGGCTCGTCGCCGTAGGCCAGCTCGATCGCGCGGTGGAAGCTCTCGCAGTCGGGGTAGCGGGCCGCGCGGTCCACCGCGAGCGCGCGGTGCACGGCGTCGGCGACCGCATGGCTCACCGGCGTGCCGAGAGGGACGTAGCGTCCTTCGACGATGTTGCGCTTGGTCTCGAAGGTATCGACGTCTGCGAAGGGGTGACGGCCGGCGACGAGCTCGTAGGCGACCACGCCGATGGCGAAGATGTCGCTCCGGGCGTCGATCTCGTCGCGACCCCGAACCTGCTCTGGGCTCATGTACTCCGGCGTGCCGATGGAGCTCCCGAGCTCAGTCCGACGCTTGACCGCCGAGACTGTGGTGTCTTGCTGAAGCTTTGCGATGCCGAAGTCGCTGAGCACCGGTCGTAGTCGTCCTGAACTGTCGCGACTGATAATGATGTTCTCCGGCTTGATGTCGCGGTGCACCACGCCGCGCGCGTGCACCGCGCCCACGGCGTCCAGCACCGGCACCAGGATGCCCAGCACCTCGTCTGCCCTCAGCGCGCGGCCGAGGCCGGACAGCCACTCGTCCAGCGTCTTGCCGTCGACGAAGTCCATCACGAGCGCCGGCGAGGGCTCCTCCAGGATGTCGGTCACCCGCACCAGGTGCGGGTGGGCGATCTGCGCCTGGATGCGCCCCTCCGCCAGGAACCGTTCCCTCACGTCAGGGTCGCGCGCGAGCTCGGGCTTGAGCACCTTCACCGCGTGAAGGCTGTGCAGGCTCACGTGGAGAGCAAGGAAAACCGTGCCGAAGCTGCCCTCCCCGAGCTGGCGTTGGATCGCGTAGCGGCCGACGGTCGTGCCAGGAGCAAACATGGGCGTCGGCGGGACTAACGAGAAACAGCGACGTTGGCTGACCCTACCCCCATCCGGCGGACCACTCGGGTAATCCCCAACCCCGAGCAGTCCCGACGGCGAGACAGCACCGACGTTTCAGCATCGTGTTCGAGGAGGAGGCCGTGCTCCTGGTGAAGCAGAACAACGGGCCGATCACGTAGGTCGTCGGTTACCTCGGCGTAGACCGCAGCGTCCTCCGCGACTGGGCGGTAAGGGGCGCCGCGGTCGAGCTCGTCGGGGCGCCTGCACCGGTGTGGCCCACGCCCGACCTCGAGGAGAACCACTGGCTCCGTCGGGAGGACGCGATCCTTCGCGCGGAGAGGAAGAGTTTATGCGGAGCCACGGGCCTCTTCACCAAGTTGAGCCTGCGACGGCCGTCCGGTTCATCGAGGCGGAGAGGGCCCACCTCGTCCTCGCGAACCGCGGCCTCGGCGATGACACGAAAGTCCGGATGAATGCCCTCGAGCCAGCTCGCAAAGATCGGGTGAGTGGAGCCGTCCCATCCGCGGCGCCACGCGCAGGCATGACGGGTGAGCGCGGCGGCGAATCGAGTCTCGACGAAGGCGGGGCGAGGCACGACGCTACCTTCGCAGCCAGCGCCCGCAGGTGGCCGCGCATCGCCGCCCCCGCGCTAAGCTACCCCCGTGGCCCGCATCCTCGCCGTCGACGACGAGCCCGACCTCCTCGAGACGGTGCGCCGCATCCTCGCGCGCGCCGGTCACACCGTGGTCCACGTGCCCTCGGGCCACGCCGCGCGCGAGGCGCTGGCCAGGGGGCGGGTGGATCTCGTCGTCACCGACCTGATGATGCCCGGCCTCGACGGGATGGCAGTGCTCGCGGCGGCGCGCGAGGTCGATGCCAACATCCCGGTGGTGGTGATGACCGCCTACGCCACCGTGGAAACCGCCGTGGCCGCGATGCGCGCCGGGGCCTGGGACTACGTGCCCAAGCCCTTTTCTGCCGATCAGCTCCGCCTCGCGGTCGACCGCGCCCTGCAACACCGCTCGCTCGCCGACGAGAACCGTCGACTGCGCCGTGCGCTCGCCGGTCCGGCGCTGGTGGGCGAGTCGGCGGCGATGCGGGCGGTGGCCGAGATGGTCAACAAGGTCGGCCCGACCGACCTCACGGTGTTGATCACCGGCGAGTCCGGCACCGGCAAGGAGGTGGTGGCGCGCGGCATCCACGCGGCGAGTGGCCGTGCCGGGGCGCCCTTCGTGGCGGTGGACTGCGGGGCGATCCCGGCGTCGCTGGTGGAGAGCGAGCTGTTCGGCCACGAGAAGGGCGCGTTCACCGGCGCCGACGCCGAGAGGCGCGGGCTGGTGGAGGAAGCGGAGGGCGGCACCTTCTTCCTCGACGAGATTGGCGACCTCGACGCCACGGCGCAGACGCGGCTGTTGCGACTGCTCCAGGAAGGCGAGTACCGCCGGGTGGGCGACAACCGCATGCGACGCGCCCACATCCGGGTGCTCGCCGCCACCAACCGCGATCTCGACGAGGCGGTAGCGGCCGGCAAGTTCCGCGCCGACCTCTTCCACCGGCTCAACGTCGTGCGCGTGCATCTCCCCCCCCTGCGCGAGCGTCGCGACGACCTGGCGCCGCTGTTCGCGCACTTCGTCGCTCGTTTCCGCGCCGAGTCGGGGCGGGCCTCCTTGCCCTTGTCCCCCGAGCTGTCGCGACGCCTCGCCGAGCACGACTGGCCGGGCAACGTGCGCGAGCTGGTCAACGTGGCGCGTTTCGTCGCGGGCCTCGCGCCCGGCCCGGAGGCGCAGCTCGCCGACCTTCCCCCCGGCTTCGGCCAGTCCCCGCGCCCGCCCGTGGCCGAGCCCAGCCTCCGCGTCGACCTCCCCTACGCCGAGGCCAAGCGCCAGTGGACCGACCGTTTCGACGAGGCCTACTTCCCGCGCCTGCTCGACGCCCACGAGGGCAACATCTCCGCCGCCGCCCGCGCCGCCGAGATCGACCGCAAGACCATCCAGCGCTGGGCCAAGCGCAGCGGCGAGGACTAGCCGGGTACCGGCATCGTCACCAGGAGCGCGCGCACGGCGTCGCCGATGGTCGGCGCGTCGACCGTCGCCGTGGTCCAGACGATGTCCCAGTCCACGGCGAAGTAGGCGTGCACCGTGTAGTTGCGGAAACCCACCACCGCGACCCAGGGCACCTGAGGCGAGGCCCGGCGAGTCTCCTCGCCCAGGTGCGCCGCAGCTTCGCCGATCACCTGGAGCTTGTGCAGCACGGCGCTCCGGACCAGGTCGTTGCCCGCGAACGTCTCGCGCTCGAGCTCGGCCACGAACCGAGCCACCGCATCGACCGCCTCCACGATGTCCTGGAGGTACAGCCGTTCATCCCGCGAAGAGGGCACGAGCCTCCCCGAGGACCTGATCCCGAATCAGCAACTTCAGGCCAGCACGGGGAACCAGATCGACCTTCCGGCCGAGCAACGCCTCAAGTTCTAGCTGCAGGCCCGCGAGGTGAAGGAAGCCCACCGCCGTGCCAGGAACGAACTCCACCAGCAGGTCGATGTCGCTCTCGGCCCGGTGGTCGCCCCGGGCGCTCGAACCAAACACCTCCAGGCGAAACACGGCGTACTTCTTGCATAGTGCCGCCAAGCTCGCCTCGTCTACCTCGATGTCGGCCCGGATGCGCACGTTCCAAGGCTATCTGACTCGCCGCGTCGCCGCCTGACAGTTCCCCATGCCGCCGCGCGCGTCGGCTCCCGGAGCCATGAAACGGAGAGCGGCATGGGGAACGCCGCGGTGGGGGGAGAGCCGTCGCCAAGGCGCGTTATCGAACGCGCCTTGGCCCTGCCGAACGCAGCTTGCGGAGTTCGGCAGGTTGGCGGCGGTAGGGGGGCGACACCGGCGAGGTGTCGCCCCCCTGCTCCTTGTTAGAGCGGCG
>VGRQ01000479.1 GCA_016875315.1 Deltaproteobacteria bacterium
GTCACGGTGACTCGGGGCTCGGGGGACGGCACGGCAGGGGGTGGCGCGGCGAGGGCCGGCAGAGGGGGGTGCATCGGCACGCGGAGAACGGGCCCGGCAGGCGGCTGGCTGCGCGCCTCGACGCGTCGCAGGCCGCGGACGCCGAGCGAGCCGGACTCCCCGCCCAGCGCCTCGACCTCCACCACGCTGTCGCCTCCCCGGCGGACGGCGTCGGCAAGGGCCACCATCGCGTCGGCGGCCCCGTGGCGCGGCGGCCTCGGCGCCACCACCGGGCCCTCCAGTTCCTCGTGGAGCGTGGCGAGCGGGCGTCCCTCGCCGGCCCGGGTGACGACGAGCATCACCACCGCGTCGTCGGACTCCTCGGTGGAGCCCAGCGCGCGCCGGGCCGCGGTGGCTCGCGCGTCTTCCGCCACGTCGACCGCGCCCACCACCGCCACGTCGATCTCGCCGCGGTCCAGCGCGTCCCAGGCCGCCTCCAGCGCGCGCAGGCCGCTGAGCTCCTCGGCCGACACCGAGAAGCCGGGCCCGGCCGCGTCGAGCTGCACGCTGAGCCGGTTGGCCACGATGTTGGGCATCGTCCCTACCACGTGCTCGGCGCGCAGGGGCGGGGCGACATCATCGACTGATACACCTGCGGATGTATCACCGTGTATCAGGCGCCAGCGCAGGCCCCAGCGAGTCACGAGCCCGTCGCAGCCCATTCCCACGTACACGCCGAGCCGGTCGCGCGGCACCTCGAGGCCGGCCCGGGCGGCGGCGTCGCGCCCCGCCTGCAAGGCCAGCGCCTGCTGCGCGAGCGAGGCCGACAAGTCGGCCGGGGGGAAGCGGAGGCCCTCGATGGTCACCACCGCCTCGTCGCCGCCGCGCCGGTCGACCAGCGACTGCACCGCCAGCACGCCGCGAGCACGCCGGGGGGCGCTTCCGCGATCCGAGGGGTGCTGGTCGACGATGAGATGCCCGTTGTTGCCGCCGAATCCGAAGGCGCTGACCGCCGCGCGGCGCTGTCCCCCGGGGCCCGGGTGCCACTCGCGCGCCTGCCCCAGGATCGAGAACGGGCCGAGCTCGTCGAGGGGGTCGTCCACGTGCAGCGTGGGGGGCATCACGCCGCGCGCCATGCCCACCAGCACCTTCAACAGGCCGGCCGCGCCCGCGGTGGTGATGAGGTGACCGAGGTTGGACTTCAGCGAGCCGATGGCGCCGCCCGGGTACACGGCGCGCAGGCTCTCCACCTCGGCGCGGTCGCCGGTGGGCGTGCCGGTGGCGTGGCACTCGAAGAGCTGCACGCTGTCGGCCGGCAGCGCGGCGTCGCGGAGAGCGAGGCGCATCGCCCGCTGCTGGCCTTCCGAGGAGGGCGCGAGCAGGGAACGCCCTCGGCCGTCGTTGCTGAGCCCCACGCCGCGGATCACGCCGAGGATCGGCTCCCGCGCCGCGAGCGCGTCGTCGAGGCGGCGCAGGCTGAACACCACGCAGCCCTCGGCGGGAACGAGGCCGTCGGCCCCGCGGTGGAAGGGGCGGCTGCGGCCGGTCTTGGACATCGCGCCGAGCTGGCAGAAGCCCACGTGCAGGAACAGCGAGTCGGCCCGCTGCACCGCCCCGGCCAGCATCCGGTCGGCGCGACCGGACTCGAGCGCATCGCAAGCAAGCTTGATGGCGTAGATCGAGGAGGCACAGGCGGCGTCGAGGCAGTACGCGCCGGCGTCCAGGCCCAGAGCACGCGCGACGATCGCCGCCGGCAGGCCGGACATGAAGTGATTGCGCGGGTCGCCGGGGTCGGTGCCCCGCGCCAGCCCCTCGCTCCAGCGAGCCATGCCGTCGGTGGGGAAGGAGAGGTTGCCGAACACCGCGCCGGTCCGCGCCGGGCCGAGCCCCGCGAGCGCGCCGCGCGAGCAGTGGAGCAGCCAGTGGACCAGCGGGTCGAGGCGCTCCACCCCGGGCACGCCGAGACTGGCGAGGTCGGGCGAGAAACCGGACACGTAGCCGCCGGCCAGCGACCAGGCGCGGTCTCGTCCCTCGCCCCGGACGCGCGTGTTGGGCACGCCGAAGCGGCCCTCGGGCGCCTCGGTCACCGCGTCGCGACCCTCGAGGACCAGGCGTGCGAAGGCCTCGACGTCGTGGGCCCCGGGCAAGACGCAGCTCGCGCCGGTGATGGCGATCGGCGTGCGCATCGGCGCCTAGTCGCCCTTCTTGCCGGGGTACTCGCCGCCGGGCAGGGCGTGCAACTCGACGCCCTGGAGGTCGGCGTACACCCGCCCCCGCGCGTCGACGAGGCTCACGTCGGAGAGCGAGCGCTTGCCCTCGAGCTTGTGCCCGCGCAGCACGCCGCGCACCGGGCCGGGGGTGGGCTTGCCGTAGGGGCGGTAGCTGCCGATGGCGGTGGGCAACGACGCGCCCTTCATCGCCTGCCGCGACCAGAGCACCGCGAGCTGCAGTCCGCCGTCACCGGCCGCGATGTCGGTGAGCCAGCCATCGGTGGGCCAGCCCGCCTCGGTGGTGGTGCGGAGCGCGGCGCTCGCGGCGCCGGGACCCACCCCCTCCACCTCGCGGATCACCTGGAAGCCGGGACCGTGAAACAGGAGCCGGTCGTAGATTGTATCAGCAGAGTGAGGGTACGAGGCCAGTGAACCGGCATCTGGCGCCACCGGTGATACAGGCGGTGTATCAGCGAGCCGGACGTCGGCGCGGTAGTTCACGGTCGTGCCGCTGCGCAGCTCCAGGCTGTAGCCGTCGGCGCGATCGGCCACGGTGTGGATCTCGAAGACGTCGCCTTCGCCGTCGTAGTCTCGAAGCGTGATGCCCTTGAGCACCTTCACGTTGTCGACCCCGTGAACGAAGGACCCCGGCCGCAGCTCCCGGGCCCGCTGGGCGAACCACTCCACCGCGAGCACCACCGGCACGACAGGCTGCCCGGCCACGCTGTGGTCGGCCACGAAGGGGTAGTCACGCCGGTTCACGCGGCGGAGCGAGGGGGCGGCCTTGTCGCCCGCGAGCAGGCCGCCGATCACCACCTCCACCGCGCCCGGGCTCCCCAGCTCGTCGACGAAGGCGCGCGCCCCCTCGATCAGCGGGATGAGCGCGATGCCGCGCGCGTGGAAGGCCTTCGCGAGCGCCGGCGTGACCATGCCGCCTTCCCAGGGGCCCCAGCCGATGGACTTCACCACCGCGCCCGGGCGACGTGCCTGCTCCTGCGCGGCGAGGCGGTTGAGCACCTCGTTGGCCGCCGCGTAGTCGGCCTGGCCGAAGTTTCCGGTGCGCGCCGCGACCGAGCTGAAGAAGCAGACGAGCTCCAGGGGATCGCTCGCCGTGGCCGCGAGCAGCGCGCTCGCCCCGTGGATCTTGGTGGACCACACCGCGTCCCACTGCTCGACGGTCTTTTCCTTGACCTTGCGGTCGTGAATCACCCCGGCGCCGTGCACCAGGCCCGTGATCGGGCCGAGCTGGGACCGGACGACGTCGAGGGCCGCCGCGACACTGGACTCGCTGGACACGTCGCAGGGCACGTAGATGGCCTGCCCACCGGCGGCCTGAACCGCGTGGACGGTGGCCCGGGCCTCGCGGGCGGCGAGGATCGCGGACACCTGCTTGCGGAGGTTGGCCGGGGATCCGGCGCTGGGCGCGAGCACGCGCATGAGGCTGGCCTCGTCGTGCGCCGCGTCGACTTCGCGGGTCTCGGGCGCGTCGATGCGCGAGCGACCGAGCAGCGCGAAACGTGCCTGGGTCTGGGCGGCCAGCTCGATGACACACGCCGCGGTGACTCCGCGCGCACCGCCGGACACCACGATCACGTCGCCGTGATCCAGGTTGGGACGACGGTGAGGGGAGGGGACGACCACGCTCGCGAGGGTGCGGCGTCCGGCGGTGGACAGGCCCGTTTCCACGGGGCCGTTCCGGGCGATCTCCAGCGCCACGGCCTCGATCGGCGTGTCGGAGGCGGTGTCGATGGCGCGCACCAGCGCGTCGGGGTGCTCCAGGGCCACCGTCTTGGCAAGGCCGTAGAGACCTGCGAGCACGGCGTTGCCCTGCCCGTCGAGGCCGAAGGCGCCGCCCTGCCGGGTCACCACCACGAAGGCGCCCGCGCGGTCGAGCCGAGCGGTCTTGGCGGCGAGGAAGGCGCCGCGGACCGTGCTGTCGTCGCCGGAGGGCGCCAGC
>VGRQ01000480.1 GCA_016875315.1 Deltaproteobacteria bacterium
TCCACACGCTCAATGACGTGGTGAAGCTAGCCTTCAAGGAAGACATCGCGCCGGGCCACGTCGAGAAGTTCTACTGGTTCATCGCGCCGGTGATCGCGATGACCATCGCGCTCTGCACCTTCGCGGTAGTGCCCTTCGGCGACAGCTTCCTAGGCTACAACCTGCAAGTGTCCTCGATGGACGGCGGCCTGCTGTTCGTCCTGGCCATGACCTCGCTGGGCGTGTACGGCATCATGCTGGCCGGCTGGTCGTCGAACAACCGCTTCTCGCTGCTCGGCGGCCTGCGTTCGAGCGCCCAGATGGTCAGCTACGAGCTGGCGATGGGGCTCTCGGCGGTGGTGGTGTTCCTCTCCGCCGGTTCGGTGTCGCTGGCCGAGATCAGCCAGCAACAAGCGGGCCCGATCTGGAACTGGAACGTGTTTTCCCCCTTCGGGGCGCTGGCCTTCATCCTCTTCTGGGTGAGCGCCTTCGCGGAGACCAACCGCACGCCCTTCGACCTGCCGGAGGGCGAGGCGGAGCTCGTGGCCGGCTACCACACCGAGTACTCGAGTTTCCGCTTCGCGCTCTTCTTCATGGCCGAGTACGCCAACATGATCGTGGCAGCCGCGGTGACGGCCACGCTGTTCTTCGGCGGCTACAACGTCCCCTTCATCACGGGACAGATGCTGCGTGAGCACGCCGACCTGCTGGTGATGCTCGCCGGCTTCGGCGCGGTGCCGGCCTTCCTCACCTTCGCGGTGATCGCCATCAAGCGCCAGTCGCGCCCCTTCTACCAGTCGATCCCGAAGGACGATCCTCGGCAGCGGGAGCCGTTGTTCTTCGCGAGCGTGTGGGGCGGCGCCGCCGTGGCCCACCTCGGCCTCGGCCTGCTCGGCGCGCTGGGCATGATCTCGGGCCCGCTCGGCGTCGAGATCAACGGCACCCACCTCGGCCCGGAGGTGGTGGCCTTCGTCGCGCAGCTCACCGCCCTCTCGGTGAAGGTGCTCATCGGCTGCTGGATCTTCATCTGGGTGCGGTGGACGCTCCCCCGCTTCCGCTACGACCAACTCATGAACCTCGGCTGGCGCTACATGCTGCCGCTCAGCCTCGCCAATGTCTTTGGCGCGGCCGCGTGGATCATCGTGAAGCAAGCCCTGTTCGCCTAGGAGCCCGGATGCCGCTTCCCAAGCCGCAGAAGACGCTGAGCTTTGCCGAGTCGAGCTACCTCGTCGAGGTGATCAAGGGCATGGTCTTGACCATGGGGCACCTGGTCAAGAACATCATCGACCAGGACCGCTTCCGCACCGTGGAATACCCCGACGTGCGCAAGCCGATGACCGCCCGCTACCGGGGCGCGCACCGTCTCACCGTGCGCCCCGACG
Organism: Deltaproteobacteria bacterium; assembly: GCA_016875315.1. Taxonomy (GTDB): domain Bacteria; phylum Myxococcota_A; class UBA796; order UBA796; family SXON01; genus SXON01. The sequence continues at coordinate 1,362 of VGRQ01000480.1, forward strand.
GCCACGTGAAGTGCGTGGCCTGCATGTGTTGTCCCACCGTGTGCCCGGCCAAGTGCATCACCATCATCGCCGGTGAAGACCCCAGCGACCCCGCCGAGAAGTTCCCGGTCGAGTTCGACATCGACATGCTGCGGTGCATCTACTGCGGCTTCTGTGTCGAGGCCTGTCCCAAGGACGCCATCCGGATGGACACGAAGATCTACGAGATCAACGCCTACACCCGCCAGGACATGGTTCACAACAAGTCCTACATGATCAACCTCATGGACGGGCTGAAGCCGGAGGCGGAGGACGTCTACCGGCACGACCCCGCGGCAGCGCCCGCCGGCTACACCTCCGACGAGGAGCCCGTGGCATGACCGAGTCAGTGCTCTTCTACCTATTCGGGCTCGCGGCGCTCCTGTCGGCGGCGAGTGTCGTCGTCCAGCGGCATCCCATCGCCAGCGCGCTGTCGCTGGTGGTGTGCTTCTTCGCGCTCGCGGCCGAGTACGTGCTGCTCGACGCGCACTTCGTGGCGGTGGTGCAGGTGCTGGTCTACGCCGGCGCCATCATGGTGCTCTTCATCTTCGTGATCATGTTGCTGAACATTCGCGAGGATGGGCCCGCCGCCATCCCGGCGCTCACGCGGCGCACCGGCCTCGGCCTCTTCGCGGCCGGCCTGCTCGGCGTGGGCGCCATCGCCGCGCTCGACGGGCTCGTGCACCGCCCCGCGGCGCACTTGCCCGAGGGCTTCGGCACCATCGACGCCCTCGGTCGCGCCCTGTTCACCGGCCCCTACCTGTTGCCCTTCGAGGCCGTCTCGCTCTTGCTCACGGTGGGCATGGTGGGCGCGGTGGTCCTCGCCAAGCGGGAGATCTGATGGACGCTGTCGGTCTCACCCCCGTGCTCGCGCTCAGCGCGGGCCTGTTCACGCTGGGCGTGCTCGGGGTGCTCACGCGCAAGAACGCGCTCATCGTCTTCATGTGCATCGAGCTCATGCTCAACGCGGTGAACCTCTCCTTCGTGGCCTTCGCGCGCCACCACGGCAACCTCGACGGGCACGTGTTCGCCGTGTTCGTGATGGCGGTAGCGGCGGCCGAGGCGGCGGTGGGCCTCGCCCTCGTCATCCTGCTCTTCCGCAACCGGGTGACGGTCCAACTCGACGACCTCGACCGGCTGAGGGGCTGATGATCGCGCTCGTACCCGCCTTCCCGCTCCTTGGAGCGGTCCTCCTCGGCCTCCTAAACCGCCGCGCCTCGCGCGTGGTGGCCGGGGGTATCGCGTCGGCCATGGTCGGCCTCTCGGCCGTCGTGTCCTTCGCCACCTTCTTCCGGCTCCTCGGCGAGCATCCCGCCGAGGGCGCCGTGCCCCACGTGGCGCAGAAGCTGTGGACCTGGTTCGAGGCCGGTCCCGTGGTGGCCGAGATGGCCTTCCGGGTGGATCCCCTGGCCGCCACGATGATGTGCGTCATCACCGGCGTCGGCTTCCTGATCCACGCGTACAGCATCGGCTACATGGACGACAAGGCCGACGCTGACAGCGCCTGGCGCTTCTTCGCCTACCTGAACCTGTTCGTGTTCGCGATGCTGTTGCTCGTGATGGGCGACAACTTCCTCGTGATGTTCGTGGGCTGGGAAGGCGTGGGGCTGTGCTCCTACCTGCTCATCGGCTTCTGGTTCGAGAACGCCGACTACGCCAAGGCAGGGAAGAAGGCGTTCGTGGTGAACCGGGTGGGTGACTTCAGCTTCGTGCTGGGCTTGTTCCTGCTCTTCTGGTCGCTGGGCGACAAGGCCACGCTCAACTTTGCCGAGCTCGAGCAGGTGATCCGCCAGCATCCCGAGCTGGTGGGCGGCGTCGGCGGCGGCATCGTCACCGCCGTTTGCTTGTTGTTCTTCGGTGGCGCCACGGGCAAGAGCGCGCAGATTCCCCTCTACGTGTGGCTGCCCGACGCGATGGCCGGTCCCACGCCGGTGTCGGCGCTCATCCATGCTGCCACCATGGTCACCTCCGGCATCTACATGCTCTGCCGGCTCAACTTCCTCTACGTGCTGGCGCCGGCCGCGCTCGCAGCGGTCGCGACCATCGGCGCGCTCACGGCCTTCCTGGCGGCCACCATCGCCGTCACCCAGAACGACATCAAGAAGGTGCTCGCCTACTCCACGGTCTCGCAGCTCGGCTTCATGTTTCTCGGCGTGGGCGTGGGCAGCTTCGTGGGCGGCTTCTTCCATGTCGTCACCCACGCGTTCTTCAAGGCGCTGATGTTCCTCGGCTCCGGCTCGATCATCCACGCCCTGCACCACGAGCAGGACATGCGGAAGATGGGCGGGCTCGCCAAGTACATGAAGCTCACCTTCTTCACCTTCGCCTGCGGCTACGTGGCGATCATCGGGGTGCCCGGGACCAGCGGCTTCTTCTCGAAAGACGAGATTCTCTGGCTCACGTTCATCACCCCGGCCTTCGAGAGCCTGCCGCTCGGGACGGTGATGCCCAAGGTGCTCTGGGCCATCGCCACCGCCACCGCGCTGTTGACGGCCTTCTACATGAGTCGCCTGATGTTCATGACCTTCGCGGGCACCTACCGCGGCGGCCACCACGATCACGGGCACGGCCACGATGCGCACGGTCACGACGGTCATGGGCACGGGCACAAGCCGCACGAGTCGTCGATGATCATCGTCGCGCCGCTGGCGGTGCTCGCCCTGCTGTCGCTGGTGGGCGGCGCGCTCAACCTGCCGCACTGGGCGGCGGAGCATGGTTTCCTCCACCATTTCCTCGGGCCGGTGTTCCA
>VGRQ01000481.1 GCA_016875315.1 Deltaproteobacteria bacterium
GACGGCGACCTGCCCCCCGGGCGAGGCTTCTCCTCCTCGGCCGCCACCTGCGTGGCGCTGGCGCGGGCCATCGCAGGCAGCAGCGGCGTGGCGCTCGACGTCGCGACCGCCGCCGAGGTGGCGTACCGGGCCGAGCGCGAGCGCTGCGGGGTCAACTGCGGGCGCCTCGACCCAGTGGCCTGCGCGCACGGGATGCCGCTGTTCCTTCGCTTCTCCGGCGACGCCTACGACGCCGAGCCGATCGCCGCGCACCTGGTGCTGGCGGTGGGTTCCTTCCGCGCGCCCCGCGACACCGTGGGCATCCTCGCCGTGCTCGGCCGCTACTTCCGCGGCGAGGTGAAGGTGCGCGACTGGGAGGCGGTGCGCCGCGTGGGCGCCGTCCGGGGCGCGATCGAGGGCTTCGGCGAGCAGGCACGCCTCGCGCGCGATGCCCTGGCGGCCAGCGACCTGCGAGCGCTGGGTGCCTCGATGGACGTGTGCCAGTCGATCTACGAGGAGGAGCTGGCCGCCTGCCTGCCCGAGCTGCGGGCCCCGGGGCTGCACCGCGCCGTGCGCGCCCTGCGCGCCGCCGGGGCCCTCGGCGCCAAGTTCTCCGGGGCAGGGGGCGACGGCTCGGTGATTGGCCTGTTCAAGCCCGGCGACCTGCGCGCCGTCGAGGGCGTGGCCGCGCTCGACGCGCTCGGTCTCGACGCCTTCGTCACCGAGGTGTGGTGTACGGTGTAGAGGCCGGTGCTCACGCTCCTCCTCCACATGCACCAGCCGGACTACCGGCACCCGGCCACGGGCGAGCCGATCATGCCCTGGGTGCGCCTGCACGCCACCCGTGGCTACCGCGACGTGCCGAGGATCGTCGCCGCGAGCGGCGCGCGCGTGACCGTCAACCTCGTGGCCACCCTCACCGAGCAGGTCGACCGCTACGCGGCAGGCGGCAGCGACCTGCACCTCGACCTCTGTCGCGCCCCGGCTGGAGGCCTCGCCGACGCCGAGCGGCGCTGGGTGCTCGACCACTGTTTCCACGGCTCTCCCCGGGCCTACGCCTGGTTTCCCGCGTGGGGCGAGCTACGTCGACGTCGCGACGCGGGCGACCGTTTCTCGGCGCCGGACCTGCGCGACGTGCAGTGCTGGTGCAACCTTGCCTGGTTCGGCGCCACCGCGCTGGAAGACATGCCCGAGCTGGCCGAGCTGCGGCGCAAGGCGCGGGGTTTCTCCGAGGACGACAAGTCGACCATCCTCGCGGCCCAGGCCCGCTGCCTGCGCGAGCTTCGCCCCCTGTACGCGGCCCTGCCCGAGGTCAGCGCCTCGCCCTACGCGCACCCGATCCTCCCGCTCCTGGTGAACACCGCCCACGCTCGTCGCTGCATGGGCGAGCTGCCCGACCCCGGCTTCGCCGCCCCGGCCGACGCGCTCGACCAGCTCCGGGCCGGTCGCGACCGGGTGGCGCGCTGGGTGGGGCACGAGGTGGTCGGCGCCTGGCCCTCGGAAGGATCGGTGTCGCCCGAGGTGGTGGGGCTGCTCGCCGAGGCCGGCTTCCAGTGGTTTGCCACCGACGAGGGCATCCTCGATCGTTCCGATCGCAGCGGCACGGGGCCGGCCTGGCAGGTGGGCCCGCTGGTGGGACTCTTCCGCGACCGGGCCCTGAGCGACCGCGTGGGATTCACCTACGCGGACTGGCCGGGCGAGCAGGCGGCGGCCGACCTGGCCGGGCGGGTGGGCGAGGGCGCGGTGCTGGTGCTCGATGGCGAGAACCCCTGGGAGAGCTACGCCGACGCCGGGGCGAGTTTCCTCCGGGCCCTGTTCGCGCGGGTACGCACGCGAACCTGCGCCGAGACTGCCCGCGAGCCTTCCGGCCGCGTGTCGCGACTTCACACCGGCTCGTGGATCGATGCCAACTTCCGCATCTGGATCGGCCACGAGGAAGACCGCGAGGCCTGGCGACAGCTCGCGGCCGCCCGGGCGCTCCTCGGCGGCGACGCGCCGCCCGAGGCGCGCGAGGCGATGTGGCGGGCCGAGGCGAGCGACTGGACGTGGTGGTATGGCGACGACTTCGACACGCCCTTCGCCGGCGAGTTCGACGTGCTCTTCCGCGCCCACCTGCGCGCGGTGTACGCCGCGCTCGGGCGCGCGCCGCCGCCCTCGCTCGACCAGCCCATCAAGCACTTCCACCGCCACGTGCGCGCGCCGGTGGGCGATGTCGCGCCCGCTCGCGACGATCACTTCGCGTGGAGCGCTTGCGGCCAGGTGGATGTCACCGCCGGGAGCATGGCGCCCTCGCCGGGCTTCCCCACGAGGCTGCGCTACGGGTGGGAAGGCCGCACCTTGCACCTCCAGCTCGACGCCCCGGGCTGGACGCTGCTCGTCGACGGCCGCGATGTCGGCGGGCCGAGTGTCGCGACCACGCACGACCGGACGCTGCTGCGCGTGCAACTGGTGGCGCCCGACGGCCGGCGCTGGCCGGAGGGTGGCCACTACGCCTTGCCCCCGCCGGTGGAGCGGCCCGAGTGAACCGCGCGTCGCGGGTGGGGCTCCTGCTCAGCCTCTACTTCGCGCAGGGGCTCCCCTTCGGGCTGTTCACCCAGGCGCTGCCGGTGTTCATGCGCGAGGCCGGTCACTCGCTGGAGCACATCGGCCTCTCCAACCTCCTCGCCCTGCCCTGGGCGCTGAAGTTCCTCTGGGCCCCGGCCATCGACCGGGTGCCGGGGCATCGCCGCCGGGTGATCCTCCCGCTCAACATCGCCGCCGCCACCTTTCTCCTCGGGCTGTCCCAGGTCGCCCCGGGGAGCGTCGGCCCCCTGGTGCTCGTCGTCTTCCTCTGCAACCTCGCCGCCGCCACGCAGGACATCGCCACCGACGGCTACGCGGTGGAGCTGCTCGACGAGCGCGACCGCGGCCTCGGTAACGGCGTGCAGGTGGCGGGCTACCGCCTCGGCATGGTGGTGGGCGGGGGCGTGCTGCTCGCGGCCTTCGCCTCGCTCGGCTGGTCACACACCTTCCTGGTGGCGGCAGCCCTCCTCGCCGGGGCGAGCGTGCCGCTCTGGTTCGCGCCCGTCGCGCCCCGGGAGGCGCCGCCCGAGCGGCCGAGCTTCGCCGCCGCCCAGCTGCACCGCTGGTTTGCCGAGCCGGGGGCCGGGCGCTGGCTGGCGCTGCTCGTGGCCTACAAGCTCGGCGACGCGCTCGGCACCGGCATGGTGAAGCCGATGCTGGTGGACATGGGACAGGACATCGGCACCATCGGTCGCGTGCTCGGGCTCTACGGATCCCTCGCGGGCATGGCGGGCGCGATGCTCGGCGGCCTCCTCGTGCAGCGCCTCGGCCGCCGCGCCGCCCTCGCGCTCTTCGCGGCGGGCCAGGTGATCACCATGCTGGCCTACGCCGGGCTGGCGCTCGCCGGTCCCGGGTGGATGGTGCCGGTGTCGGTGGCCGAGCACCTCGCCTCGGGCATGGCCACGGCGGCGCTCTTCACCGCGATGATGGACGCCTGCCGTCGCGATCGGGCCGGGGTGGACTACACCGTCCAGGCCTCGGTGGTGGTGATCGCGCAGGGGCTCGGCGCGGTGCTCAGCGGCTACTCCGCCGCGAGGCTGGGCTACGCCGGTCACTTCGCCCTCGCGACCGCCCTCTGCCTGTGGCCGCTGTGGCTGGTGCTGCGCTGGCCCGCCGGCGCCCCTCCCCGCTTCCGGCTCCGGTAGGCCCCGCGCCCCCGCCGGGATACGCCGCCGGCCGTGCAGACCATCGGGCTCGTGCTGTGCATCGCGAACACCCAGCCGCCGGGCACCACGGGCCCGGAGGTGCGGCGCGCGTGCGACCGCGCCTACTTCCCGATGCTCGACCTGCTCGAGGAGCGCGCCAACCTTCGCGTGGCGATGCACTGGAGCGGCCAGATCCTCGAGTGGATGGAACTGCACGCCTCCGAGCGGCTCGAACAGCTCGCCAAGCTCGTCCAGTCGGGCCGAGTGGAGATCGTGGGCGGCCTGCACGGCGGCGCGGTCTTGCCGGCGCTGCCCGAGCGCGACGCGGTGGGACAGCTGCAAGTGAACCAGCGCTGGTGGCGCCAGCACGGCGACGTGCGCGTGCGCGGGGCCTGGCTGCCCTTCTACGCCTGGGACCCTGCCGCCCCCTGGGTTCTCGG